>JAJXWE010000065.1 GCA_021781775.1 Pseudomonadota bacterium
GAGGTGCTGGAAGGGCCGCAGGGCACGCTGTTCGGCGCTGGCGCCGAGGCCGGAGTGGTGCGCTACATCACCAACAAGCCGAAGCTCAACGTCACCGAGGGAAGTTTCACCGCCGATTACGAAGTGACCGCGCACGGCGATCCCAGCACGGGCGCCACCGGGGTCATCAACCTGCCCCTGGTGCGCGATCACCTGGCAGCTCGCCTGGTGATCTACGACGACAACCAGGGCGGCTACATCAACAATATCCCGGCGACCTTCTCGCGCTCGGCCTCGGATCTGGTGTCGATCAACTACTTCGGCGGCAAGACCCCGCCGAATGCCGGCCCGATCAACAACTACGCCACCGCGGGCAAGGCGATCAACCCCTTGACGTACAAGGGCGCGCGTCTCGAGTTGCTGTACCGGATCAACGATGACTGGCGGGTGCTGCTCACCCAGATGTACCAGAACATGGACGCCGAGGGGGTGTTCTGGCAGGAGGCGTACGACGGACTCGGCAACGCGCTACCGCCGCTGTCGGTGGAGCTTTTTAATCCTTCGTACAACAAGGACCGGTTCGAGAATACCGCCTGGACGGTGCACGGCAAGGCTGGACCCATCCGCCTCCTCTACACGGGCTCTTATCTCGACCGCAACGTCAACCAGCAGCAGGACTACACCAACTACTCGCGCGGCGAATACTCCGGGTACTACCAGTGCAATTACCCTGGCTATCCGTTCAACTCGAGCGGCCAGCCGACTACGAATTCCCAGGGATTCTGCTACTCCCCGCGCACCTTCTGGAGAGATACCGAGAACATGACCCACCAGCAGCAGGAGCTGCGCTTCAGCACGCCGCAGACCTGGCGGTTGCGCGGAGTGCTGGGGCTGTTCTACGAGAACTATCACCTGAAGGAGAACACTGACTGGTTCTACGGGACGAGTCCGAACTTCAATCCCATCGGTCCGCCGACCATCAATCCGCAGACCGGGGGACTGCTGCCGGCCACGACGAATGTACCGGGGGTGCGGCCGGCTGGCGATGCCTTCTTCGTCGATGCCCAGCGCGGCTACAGTCAGAAGGCCCTGTACACGTCCTGGAATTTCGACCTGCTGCCGCACAAGCTGACCGTGACCGCCGGCACGCGCTACTACTATCTCAGCACCTACGAGACCGGTTCGAGCGTGGGTAGCTTCGGCTGCGAGGTCGGCGGGCCATACGATGGAGGCTCGCCGCCGAACCCCTGCGTGAGCACGCCGCAGACCGGGGTGCTGAGCAATCTGTCCAATCTGACTGCCCGGCACCTGCGGGCCGTTTATCAGGGCTGGCGCTCGAGCGCGACGCTGACTTGGCATGTAACGCCTGACAAGATGGTGTACGCCACCTGGTCGCAGGGATACCGGCCAGGGGGCTTCAACCGTGGGCAGGGCGTGATCACGCCGAACTCGCCGCTCTACGGCATCTATACGGTGCCCCTGTCCTATTCTCCGGACTCACTCACCAACAGCGAGCTCGGCTGGAAGACCGACTGGCTGAATCACCGGCTGCGTGTCAACGGTGCGGTCTATCAGGATTACTGGGACAACGTGCAGCTGTCGATTTTCGATCCGGGCATCACCGGCAGCCAGGACTTCGTCGCGAACGGACCGAACTACCGGATCCGGGGCGTGGAGCTGCAGGTGGACGCCATTCCGGTGCGCGGGCTGACGCTGCGCGTGGCAGGTGCCTGGAACAGCAGCGCCTTGATCAAGACCAAGAGCCTGATCGATCCGACCACCGGCCAGCCGATCTCCATCGTCAATCCATTCGGTACGCTGGGTACGCCGCTCGCGAATTCGCCGCCGTTCAAGTTCAGCGCCGTGGCGCGCTACGCGTTCCCGATCAACGTGCACTATCAGGGCTTCGTGCAGGCAGCGGTGACGCACATCGCCCATTCGCTCGCATCGACCGATCTGATCAAGAAGACGCTGCAGGGTAAGACCGAGGCGTTCAACGATCCCGGCTATACGACGCTGGATGCCTCGGTGGGGGTCTCCCGCGACCGCTGGTCGGTGACGCTCTATGGAGTGAATCTGACCAATACGCTTGGCATTCAGTTCTCGAGCTACTCGCAGTGGGTCAAGGAAGAGGATGTCATTCGGCCGCGCACCATCGGCCTGAAGTTCGGCTACAGCTTCCGCAACGCGGACTGAGCGGCCGAGCCGCCGGCTTGCCGCGCAGGGGGCACTCAGCCCCCTGCGTCGGTCGCCTGGGGATCCGTGGCGAGTGGCCCCAGGGCCTCGCGCAGCGGCGTGAGCCAGCGCTCGTAGTGTTGCCACTGATCCACGCTCTCGCGATACAGCGGCCGGCGTACCTGCTCGGAACTCGCGGTGCGCACGCTGCGCGCCGTTGCGTGAAACTGCAGGCAGGCAGGCTCGAACGACAATCCCAGGAATGCGAGGATGCGGCGCACCTGGCCCTCGAGGTCCCCGACTAGCTCCTCGTACTGCACGCGCAGCACATTCCCGGGCAGCACGTGGTCCCAGTGCGCCATCAGACGCACGTAGGCGCGGTAATAGCGCGCAATGTCCTCCAGTCCGTAGGTGAACTCCTGCCCCGAGGCGAACAGCTGCTTGAAGTTGCTGAAGCAGCAGGCCATCGGGTGGCGTCGCGCATCGATGATCTTCGCCTTCGGCAGGATCAGCTGCAACAGTCCGACATGCCGCCAGTTGTTCGGCATCTTGTCGATGAACAACGGCCGCCCGCTGCGGTACACCTGAGTCTCGGCGAGGTATTCCTCCCCGAGGCTGTGACACTGCTTGCGCGTCAGTTCGGCGAGCGCCTGCGGGTAGCGGCCCGCGGCGCTGCGCAGTTCGCGGCCGTTCAGCCGCTGAACGATGCGCGGGATCTCGGCCAGCTCCATGGTGCCCTCGATGAGCGAGTGTGAGGCCAGGATCTGCTCGAGCAGCGTCGAGCCGGCCCGAGGCAGGCCGACGATGAAGATCGGATCGGACTGCGGGCAGCCCCAGCCGGCGCGTGCGGCGAAGAACGCCTCGCTCCCGAGTTCGATCTGCGTTTCGACCCCGCGTTCGAGCGGCTCGATGTCGTAGCGCAGCTCGGCGCGTTTCAACGCGTTGCCGGCCGCATAGTACTGGAATGACTCACCGTACTCGGCGTTCTCCTCGAGCGCCTTGCCGAGGGCAAAGCACAGGTGGTAGCGGTCCACCGTCGCGAGTCGTGGTGCGGACTCCTGCGCGCGCATCTGCGCGATCTCCGCATTGGAGAAGCGGTAGGTCTTGAGGTTGGCGAGGCTCCAGTACGCATCGCCGAAGCTCGGCCGGGCTTGCGCGGCGCGCCGGTACGCCTCGATGGCCTGCTGCTGCTCGCCGAGCGTCTTCAACGCATGCCCCACGGACAGGTGCAGCTCGGCGTTCTCGGGGTTTGCCGCGAGCAGTTCGCGATAGATGCGCAGGGCTTCCTCGTGCCGTCCGAGGCCGACGCAGCAGGTCGCGTACAGCGTGCGGTATGCGAGGTGATCCGGCTCAGCCTCGAGCAGCCTGCGTGCCTCTTCGAGTGCCTGGGCATGCCGCTGGCGCCGACTGAGAACGACGGCGTAGTCGTAGTGTGCGAGGCGCAGTCCGGGCCGGGCCGCGCGCACGTGCTCGAGCAGCGCCTCGGCATCGTCCAGCACCCCGAGCTGGATGCCGATCTGCGCCAGCAGGCGCATCGCCTCGGGGTGGTCCCCCTCGCGCAGCAGGAATTCACGCAGCAGCCGTTCCGCGCCGGGCAGATCCCCCTCGGCCAGCATGCCCCAGGCGGTACGCACCGGCGGCGGGAGCCGCTCGAGTTCGGCGAGTTGCTCGGCCGCCGCCGCCGCCTCGTTCTGCTGGTGCCCCGCGCGGTGCAGCACGGTGAGCGCCTTCCAGCTCGCCACCAGTGCCGGATTGTGGGTGACGGCGCTCTGGAACGCCTGCAGCGCCTGGTGGGGTGCGCCCAGGGCGAGGTGGCAGTGGCCCCGTTCCTGGTGCAGGCGGCCGAACTGCGGATGCAGCGCCTCGAGCTGGGCGAGCGTTTCGAGTGCCTCGCGCGTCCGGCCGAGATAGCGGCGGGACACCGCGCAGAGATACAGCACGTCGCGATTCTCGGGAAACTGCTGCCGCAGGCTCTCGGCGGAATCGAGCGCCGCGCCAAACTGGCGTTGTGCCATCAGCTGGCGGATGCGCCGGAGTTCCGCTTCGGTCTCAGATCCGGCGGGCGCAGGTGCGTCCGTCATCGGGGCCGTCAGGCGAGCATCGCGGTGCGCCGCGTCGTGGTGTGCGCGCGCGCCCGCCCTCTGCTGCGCTGATCATGACGGTCCGGCAGGGTGCCGGCACAGGACGCATGGCGCCCTGGCGCTGCCGCGCTTTGCGCATTGCGGCGGCAGGTGTCAGGGCGCCTTGAGGTCGTGTTCATCGGCGTCATCTTACTCTGACCGCACGGGCGGTGCGCCGGGGGACGATCAACATCGCCCGGTCACTATCCCCGCATGCGCGAGCCCTCGGGATCGAACGGCGGCTCGCTGAGCACCGTCGCGGCCCGCCGCTCGCCCAGGATTTCGATTTCGAATGCGCGTGCGTTGGCGGCGGTCGCGAGCTCGACCGGGACGTAGCCCTGCGCCAGCGATCGATCGACGCGGTGACCGTAACCGCCGGAGGTGACCCAGCCGACGACCTTGCCGCCGTGCCAGATCGGCTCATCACCGAGCACATCGGCGTCGGTGGCGTCCACCGCGAAGCTCAGGCGGCGCAGCGCGCCGCCGGACTTCTTTTCCTGCTCGGCGGCAGCGCGACCGATGAACTGCGTCTTGCCGAGATCGACGAAGCGATCGAGCCCGGCCTCGAACGGACCGTAGATCGGGCGCAGCTCCCGGTACCAGGTCGGATAATTCTTCTCGAGCCGCATGCACAGCAGCGCCCGCATGCCGAACAGGACCAGTCCGAGGTCTCCTCCGGCGGCACGGATTTCCTGATACAGCCGCCGCTGGTACTGCGGCGCTACCCAGATTTCGTAGCCGAGCTCCCCGGTGTAACTCACGCGGTTGATCAGAGCCGGGACGTTGGCGACATCGAACGCGCGGTGGTCCATGAACCGGAACGCCTCGTTCGAGACATCCTCGTCGGTGAGCCGACTGAGCAGCTCGCGCGAGCGCGGCCCGGCGATGGCTAGCCCGATGAGTCCCTGGTCGAAGCGGTGGATGCGAACCGAGCCGTCGGCCGGCAGGTGTCGCTCGAACCAGCGCATGTGATGGATCTGCGCCTGGGAAGAGCCCCACATCAGGAAGCGCTCCGCAGCGGCGCGCGCGATTGTGAAATCGCCGATCAGCTTGCCCGAGGCATTCAGCATCGGGGTGAGGATCATGCGGCCCTCGCGCGGCAGCTTGTTCGTCATCAGCTGATCGAGAACGCGCTCGGCTCCCGGGCCGGTGAACTCGTACTTGGCGAAGTTCGCGATCTCAGTGACGCCGACGGCCCTCTGCACGCCGAGGCATTCCGCCTTGACATGCGGGAAGTCGTTGGAGCGGTGGAACGAGATGACATCACGCGGCTCCACACCCTTCGGCGCGAACCACAGCGGCGTCTCCAGGCCCCAGCTGTCGCCCATGACAGCGCCTTCGGCGAGCATCGCGTCGTACAGCGGCGTGGTCTGCTGTGGGCGGGCCGCGGGCAGTTCCTCGTTGGGGAAGCGGATCGAGAAGCGGCGCGAGTAGTTCTCACGGACTTTCTCGTTGGTGTAGCGGCGTGTCGCCCACTCGCCGTAACGGGCGACGTCCATCGCCCAGACGTCGAAGCCCGGATCGCCGTTCACCATCCACTGCGAGAGTGCGAGTCCCACGCCGCCACCCTGGCTGAATCCGGCCATTACGGCGCAGGCACACCAGAATCCCGGCTTGCTCTGCACCGGTCCGACCAGCGGGTTGCCGTCCGGCGAGAACGTGAAAGGCCCGTTGATGATGCGCTTGATGCCGGCCCGTCGCATCGCCGGGAAGTGCTCGAAGCCGAGCTCCAGCGAGGGCATGATGCGCTCCAGGTCCGGCGGCAGCAGCTCGGCACCGAAATCCCAGGGCGTCGTGCGGGGCTGCCAGGGGACACAGGCCTTCTCGTAAGTGCCGAGCACGATGCCGTTGCGCTCCTGGCGCATGTAGATCTCGGCCTTGAAGTCGATCGCGTGCGGCATCTCGCGGCCGCGCGTGCGGTTGTATTCGATGACCTCGGGCATGTCGTCGGTCACGAGGTACATGTGCTCCATTGCCAGCACGGGCAGCTCCAGACCGACCATGCGGCCGACCTCACGTGCCCACAGTCCACCGGCGTTGACGACGTGCTCGGTGTTGATCGTGCCGGCGGTCGTCACGACATCCCAGGTGCCATTCGAGCGCTGGGTGAGGGCGGTCACCCGCGTGTGCTCGTGGATCTCGGCGCCGCCGATCCGGGCGGCCTTCGCGTACGCGTGGGTGGTGCCGTAGGGGTCGAGATTGCCATCGGCCGCATCGAGCATCGCGCCGACGAAGTACCTGTCCTCGATCAGGGGCAGGAGGTCCTTCGCCTCGCGCGGCGTCAGCAGCGAGGTCTCGAGGCCGAGGTAGCGCGCGCGCCCATGGGCCATCTTCAGCCACTCCATGCGCTCGGGCGTGTCGGCGAGCAGCAGCCCGCCGGAGCGGTGCAGTCCGCAGGCCTGGCCGGAGATCCGCTCGAGTTCGTCGTACAGGCCGATGGTGTAGCCTTGGAGCTTGGCGACGTTCGGGTCGCCGTTGAGCGTGTGGAAGCCGCCCGCCGCGTGCCACGTCGATCCGGAAGTCAGTTGGTCGCGCTCGAGGAGCACGACATCCTTCCATCCGGCCTTCGTGAGGTGATAAAGGACGCTGCAGCCCACTACGCCGCCGCCCACCACGACCGCTTGTGCGTGAGATCTCATGCCGACTCCTGCCAATGTGCTGGCGGATCATAAGCGGCTCGGTTGCGGATCGGGCGCGCCGGACGGAGGGTGGAGCGACCCATTTGCTAGGAATTCCGGTCATTCAGCCGGTCGGTGCCACCGGCGTGGCGGCCCGGGTCCGGGCCTCCATCCCACCGGTCCTTCATTCGGGGGACCTCACCAGGCGCACCGTCGGTCGACTGCCCATTGCCAGCGGCCGCCCGAAATCCTAAATTCGAGATCCATGGCAGCCGCACCAACCCCTTCCTCTGCGTCCAATGCACGGGCGCACGCCCCCGAGCGCCCGGCTGGGCCGGCCGCGGAACAGAGTGGCCTGTTTCGCGCCTTCCTTGCCGGCCCCAGCGGCACCTTGGGAGACGCCTTCGCCAATCTCGAGCGCACGCCGGGCGTGCAGGTGATCGCTCGCCATCCGCGGCGCAACCTGCTCGCGGCCCGCATCGATTTCCCGCCGCAGGAGGGCGACGGATATTGGGAACTCAC
>JAJXWE010000066.1 GCA_021781775.1 Pseudomonadota bacterium
CTTGGCCTGCAGGTCGAGCAGCCCGCCCTGGCGCTTGAGCGTCTGGGTGAACAGCGCCTCGCCGATGAGCGTCGGATAGTACGCGCCGGTGGCGTTCGGCAGATTGGGATTGAGCTCCGTCCAGCCCGGAACGGCCGGCGAAGTCGCGGTGGCCGGCGTGCCGACGGCGACCGAGGCGGGAATCTGCGCATAACCGAGGAATTCCTGGCCATCGCGACGTACGGTGCGCTTCTCGTAGAAGCCGAGTGCCAGCACCCCGAACCGGCCGTTGTTCCAGGAGAGCATCGCGTCGGCCTGGGGACTGGTCTTGGCGGCGAGCGTAGTGTACGCCGCACCGGCGTTGACGAATCCGGTCACACCCGGCTTGAAATCGAGCGGGTGGCGGGTCTGAATGTTCACCGAACCGGCGACCCCGCCCTCGAGCAGGTTCGCGCTCTGCCCAAAGTTGACTACTGTCTTGCTGACGATCTCTGCGGGCATCAGCTGGTAGCTCACGCTGCGGCCGACGTCCTCGTACTGGTCCTCGATGAACCAGTCCGCGCTCGCCACGCTGTGACCGTCGATCGTGGTCAGGGTCAGGCTCGCCGGCGTGCCGCGCAGACTGACGCGGTCATTCTCGCCGAAGCCGCCCTCGCCGAATGCCGAGGACTGGGTGTCGACGCCGGGCAAGCGCATCAGCACGTCCGCGACGTTCTTGTCCGGCAGCTTGCCGATGTCCGTCGCGGTGGCCACTTCCGTCATGTTCGTGGCGATGCGCTTCAGCGCGAGGGACTGCTTGACCGAATAGCGAATGCCCGTGACGACGATTTCGTGAAGAGCCGGCGGAGGGCTGCTCTGCGTCGAGCTCGGACCGTCCTCCGTTGTTGAGCCCTGCTGCGCGAAGGCATTGGCCCCGAACAGCGCCACCGCGACGGCTGTGCCGATCAACGTAGATTTCGCGACTCTCATAAGATTCACTCACCCCGATTGTGTTGTCGTTTGTCGAGACCGCCCAAGTCGTGAGCCACTTCGACGCCACACGCCGCGGCGACCGTATCGCCCGATGCCAGTTCGGCCCCGTGGCCATTTCCGTGGTATTTGCCTCTCGCTTCCCTCCCGGGTTGCGGCCGAGACGTTGCATGAACACCACACTGGTACCTTTTAAGTGCCAGTCTAATACCATTTTTAGCGAAAAGCTATACCACGATGGCACCAACGGGATAATGAACATTTTATTACTGTTTTATCAAAGTGTTGTATATCTGATTAGACAGCGGATTCTTATACTGGTATTGTAGTGGTATTATACTTCTCAAGCGGAACCGAGAGGGGAGGTCACGCCGTTGATGCTGTCGCAAACGCTCGGCAAGCTCGATGAAAGCAGCGCTCTACCGCTGTACCAGCAGCTGCAGCGCGCGCTGCGCCGAGCGATCGAGGCGCGCCTGATCGCCCCCGACGATGCGCTGCCGCCGGAGCGGGACATCGCGGAAGACTTCCAGATCTCGCGCATCACCGTCCGCAAGGCGATCGACGGCCTGGTGGGCGAAGGTCTGCTCATGCGCCGGCAGGGGGCCGGAACGTTTGTCTGCGCGCGCGTCGAGAAGAACTTCTCCAAGCTGACCTCGTTCTCGGAGGACATGCGGGCCCGCGGCCGTACGCCGCGCACCGTGTGGCTGCGCAAGTCCGAGGGCAGCGTCACGCCCGAGGAGGCGCTCACCCTGCGCTCGAGCCCCGGAACGCCTGTCTACCGCTTCCATCGCATCCGCTACGCCGACGATGCGCCAATGGCGATCGAGTACGCGACGGTGCTGGCCGCCTGCCTGCCCTCGCTCGATGCGGTGGAGTCCTCGCTGTACGAGGCGCTCGAGCGCGCCGGCAACCGGCCGGTACGCGCGCTGCAACGGCTGCGCGCAGTTCTGTTCACCGCAGAGCAGGCGAAGCTCCTGCAGATCCACGAGCGCGACGCGGGACTGCTGGTCGAACGGGTCGGCTTCATCAAGGATGGTCGCGCGATGGAATTTACGCAGTCGTATTACCGCGGCGACATCTACGACTTCGTGGCGGAGTTGAGCGACGTATGAATCCGCCCCTGCCCGAGTCCGCCACGCGCATGCACGGGGAAGCCGCGCAGGCCGCCCAGGCTGTGCGCGACCAGCTGTTCAGCAACGCCGAGCGCATGGAACGGCTGGCCGAGCAGCTGCGCGCACAGCCGCCGCGGGTCGTCGTCACCTGCGCCCGGGGCAGCTCCGACCACGCCGCCACGTTCGCCAAGTACCTCATCGAGACGCGCCTCGGCGTACCGACGAGCTCGGCGGCACCCTCGGTGAGCTCGCTGTACGATGCGCAGGCGAAGCTCGACGGCGCGCTGTGCCTGGCCATCTCGCAGTCCGGGGCAAGCCCCGACCTGCTCGCCGCGGTGCGCAAGGCGCGCGAGGCCGGCGCGCGGGTCGTGGCTCTGGTCAATGCCGAACACTCCCCGCTCGAGGCGCTGGCCGATGAGCTCGTGCCGCTCTCGGCGGGCATCGAGAGCAGCGTTGCGGCGACCAAGACCTTCATTGCCTCCATTGCCGCGATCATCCACCTGGTGGCCTGCTGGAGCGCAGATCGAGCCCTCTCCGAGGCACTGCGCAAGGCCCCGAAGCACCTCGAACACGCCTGGAGCCTCGACTGGAGCGCGGCGCTCGAGCCGCTCATCGCCGCCAATGATCTGTACGTGATCGGCCGCGGCCTGGGCCTCGGCATCGCGCAGGAGGCGGCCCTGAAGCTGAAGGAAACTTGCGGCCTGCACGCCGAGGCGGTCAGCGCCGCGGAGCTTCGCCACGGGCCGATGGCCCTGGTGAGGCCCGGTTTTCCGGTGCTGATCTTCTCGCAGAACGACGAGGCCCGTGCCAGCATCGAGATGCTGGCGATGGAGCTGGCTAACCGCCGCGCCGAGGTGATGATTGCAGGCTCCCGCTGCCCGCAGACGCTGCAGCTGCCGGCCGAACCGGCTCACCCCGTGATCGAGCCGATGCTGCTGATTCAGACGTTCTATCGCCTGGCGAACGCCCTGTCGCTGGCGCGGGGGCTCGATCCGGACCACCCCCCTCACCTGCGCAAAGTCACCGAGACAGTCTGATGTCCATCGCCTTGGTCAACGCGCGGGTGCTGCGCGGCACGAGCCTCCTCGACGGTCAATGCGTACTCATCTCAGGGGGGCGCATCGAGGACATCGTGCCAGCCGAGGCGGCGCGCGGACCGGGGATCGAGCGCGTCGATCTCGGCGGCGGGCTGCTGCTGCCCGGGTTCATCGATACGCAGGTCAACGGCGGGGGGGGCGTGCTGTTCAATGACGCGCCGACCGTCGAGTCGATCCGCCGGATCGGGCGCGCACACCGCCGCTTCGGCACGACGGGCTTCCTGCCCACGCTGATCAGCACCGATCTGGAGGTGGTCGCGCAGGCCATCGGTGCGACGCGCGAGGCACTGGCCGCGGGCGTTCCGGGGGTACTCGGCATTCACATCGAGGGCCCCTTCCTCAGCGTCGAGCGCAAGGGGGTGCACGATCCGGCGAAATTGCGTGAGCTCGACGAGAGCGCCGTCGGGCTGCTGAGCTCGCTCGGTGCCGGGCGCACGCTCGTGACGCTCGCCCCGGAAGTGACCACCCCGCAGATCATCCGCCGACTCGCCGAGGCAGGAGTGATCGTCTCGGCCGGCCATACCAATGCCACCTACGCCGAGGTCCGCGAGGCGCTGCGGCACGGCCTGCGCGGCTTCACCCATCTGTTCAACGCCATGTCGCAGCTGACCAGTCGCGAGCCCGGGGTGGTGGGGGCAGCGCTCGAGGACCCCTCGAGCTGGTGCGGGGTAATCGTCGACGGCGAGCACATCGCCCCGCCGGTGCTGCGCCTGGCGCTGCGCTGCAAGCGGCACGAGCGCTTCATGCTGGTCACCGACGCGATGCCGCCGCTCGGGACGGACCTGCGCACCTTCGAGCTGCAGGGCCGGCGCATCAGCGTGCGTGGAGCGGTCTGCTACGACGAGCAGGGACGCCTCGCCGGCTCGAACATCGACCTGGCGAGCTGCGTGCGCAATGCGATCGAGCTGCTCGGACTGCCCCTGCACGAGGCCGTGCACATGGGGAGCCTCTATCCGGCCGAGTTCCTCGGCCTCGCCGGACAGCTTGGGCGCATCGAGCCCGGCCACCGCGCCAATCTGGTGCTGACCGACGAGGGGTTGAACGTCCGGGCGACCTGGATCGACGGCAAGACCGAGCCCGCCTGAGCGGCGCGCAGAGGCAAGCCGGCACGCGTTCCGATATCCTTGCACTCTGCCGTACACGGCGAGCGCTCGCCGCGGTCGGCCCGGCCCCCATCATGGAGACGATCGCATGTCCATTGTTCGGCAGGGCGCGCTGCTCGGCCTCGCGCTCGCGACCCTGGCGGTGACCGGGTGCGGTAACAGTGGCGATGCGCAGCTGCGGCTACTGAACGCGAGCGCCGGCTACGCGGCGCTCGATGTGTACTTCGAGCAAAGCGGCACCGGCGGCACCCCGCAGCTGAGCAACGTCGCCTCTGGCACGGTCAGCGCCTATGCCGGGGTGACCCCGGCGGCCTACACGGTCTATTTCACGAGCCATGGCGTCGGGGCGTCCAACGCGCTCGCCAGTCAGAGCGCGACCTTCTCCAACAGCAACCGGCGCACCTATGTGGCGTACGGCGACAGCGGCTCGTTCGGTGTACTCGAAATCAACGAGCAGCAGGGATCTCCCAATGGCGGGTATGCCAACGTCGAGGTGCTCAACGCGGACCCCGACGCAGGCAGCGTCGATGTCTACCTGACCAGCCCCGGCGTGCCGCTCGCCAATGCCTCACCGAACTTCGGCGCCGTGGCCGGCGGCAAGGCCACCAGCTTCGCCTCGATTCCCAAGGGGACCTACGAGCTGCGCGTCACGGGGGCAGGCAAGAACACCGATCTGCGTTTCGACCTGCCAAGCCTGACGCTCGCCGACCAGGAAACGCTCTCGCTGATCATCACCGAGGCTCCCGGCGGCTACCTGGTCAACGTGATGGCGTTGCCGCAGAAGGGCTCCCTGACCACCTACACCAATGCCGATGCGCGCGTGCGCGCCGTGGTCGGCGTCACCGGTGCCAGCAGCGTCACGACCGCGGTGGACGGCACCACCCTGGTAAGCGGGGCTCCCGCCGCAGCGGTCGGGACCTATGTGCTGGTGCCGGCCGGCACTCAGCCGGTGACCCTGACGGTGAATGGCTCGGCGGTGAGCGTCCCGAGCCAGACGCTGACCGCGGGCCAGGACTACACCCTCCTCATCTACGGCAGCCCGGGCAGCGAGCTTGAGAGCTGGCTGCCCGACAGCAACATCCCGGCACTCAGCGGCTACTCGAGCGTCCGCCTGGTCAATGCCATGTCCGCCAGCGGCAATCCGCTCTCCCTCGCTGTGGATTTTGTTCCGGTGGCGACCAATGTACCGCTCGGCACCGACCTGCCGAGCGGGGCTGCATCCGGGGCGTCCGCCTACGATACCCAGGTCACCGCGACCACGACCGCAACCGTGACCGTGACCGACTACACCACCTCGCAGACGCTGTACACCATGAACACCGCGACGCTCGGCGCCGGCGACGTGTACACCATGTTCATGTTCGGCAGCACCAGTGCCCCGGTAGGAGTGTTCTCGCAGGACCGCTGAGGCGCTCGCTGGAGCAGGCAAATTCGTCCAGGACCGGAACCCTGGCCACGCACCCGGCTCAAAGACGATACACTAGCTCCTTTTTAGCCCGTTCATCCTGAACGGGCGGGCAAGACCCATCCCGAGCGAAGGGGGAATTTGATGAATTTCGATTGCGCTCGCGCAATATCGGGCGCCTCCGGCACCCTGCGCACTTCGATCTGCGCCGTGGGCGCCGCGCTGGCGATTCTGCTTGGCGGCTGCAGCGCCACCACCCACGTGTACAACGGCACACCCGTCCTGATGCTCACCAGCGATGCCGGGGGGGATTTCAGCGCGTACTCGGTCGGGCTGTACACGATCACGCTGACGCGCTCAGACGGATACGTGGCTTATACGCAGTCCTCGGACGAGCAGGTCGACCTCACCCACCGAATCAACATCTCCGAGCTGTTCGGCGCCACGGGAGTCCCCCAGGGCACGTACAAGAGCATGACGATCTCGCTCGATTACTCCGCGCCGATCATCTATTTGAAGGGTCAGACCAAGCAAGCGACCGTCAACAACTCCGCCGGCACGGCGAACCCGGGCGTTGTCACCGAGACGGTGAAATTCTCCGCGTCCCACCCGCTGGTGATCGGCCTGAATCAGTCGACCCCGCTCGCCATCAACATCGACCTGGCGGCCTCGAGTGAGATCAACACCAGCACCAATACGGTCACGGTGAAGCCGTTTCTGGCCGCGACCGTACAGCCGTACCAGAGCGTGCCGCTGCGGGCACGCGGACAGATCGTCATTTCCAAGCCGAGCAGCGGCTATTTCATCGAGAACCTCCGCCCGTTCGACGACACGTACTACGCCGACGGCAACGTCGGCGCTGTGACCATCAACGCGTCCTCGAGCACGTATTTCAACGTCAATGGGGCGACGTATACGGGAACGGCGGGTCTGACGGCCCTCGCCGGCCTCAATCCCGGCATCGTGATAACCGCCTACGGGACTCTGGGCAGCCTCTCGACCATCACCCCGGCGCTCAATGCGACCGAAGTCTATGCCGGCACCACCGCCATCAGTCCGGGCAATGAGGCCTTGCGCGGAATCGTCGCAGCCCGCAGTGGCAACACCTTGACGGTACTGGGCGCTGAATACGTCTGCCAGGAAGGTCCGTGCCTGAGCAGCTCCGCATTCACGTACTACCCGACGGCGACGGTCACCATGGGCTCCGGAACGATCGTGAGCGAAGACGGAGTGGCCGCGAGCGGCCTCAGTCCGCAGTCGGTGTCGGTCGGGCAACGGATCACCGCACTCGGGATCGGCACGGTGAGCGGCAGTACGCTGTCTCTGAGCGCCACCGGCGGCCAGGTCCGGCTCCAGTCGACGCAGCTGTGGGGCACCCTCGGCAGCGGTGCGGTCGGCAGCGCGACCCTCAATCTGCTCGAGATCGGTCCGTTCGCACCCAGCGACTTCAACTTCACCGGCACCGGCTCGACGAGCGGCAGCGACGCCAATCCCGCGAGCTACGCGGTGAACACAGGCTCGTTCGATGCCAGCACGCTGAGCGCGAACGCGCTGATCAACGCCGCCGGCATTGTGTCGCCCTTCGGCTCGGCGCCGCCGGACTTCACGGCCTCCTCGGTCGCGAACATGACCAATGGTCCCTCGACGCTCATTGTGGAGTGGAACTCCGGGACCACCGCACCGTTCACCAGCTACAGCAGCTCGGGACTGGTGGTCAATCTCGGCAACGCGGCC
>JAJXWE010000067.1 GCA_021781775.1 Pseudomonadota bacterium
CTCCCGGGCGGAGTCGACGCCGGCCCGGGCGCGGATCACCTGCTCCAGAGTCTGCTGCTCGTGCTGCATGTAGCGCTTGCAGACATCGACCAGCTTCGGCAGCTCGTCGTGCCGCTGCACCAGCAGCACGTCGATGTTCGACCAAGTGAGCTTCACCTCGTTGCGCGCGCGGACCAGGCCGTTGTAGAGCGTCACGGCGTAGCCGAACAGCAGGGCGAGGATCACGACGAAGACGGTGGTGGCAATCATGCAACTCCCCTTGGCGCCGGCCGGATCCTGGGCGGGCGCGCATGCCGGGATTTCAGCCGTGTGCCGAGGGTTTTGCCACCATGTCCTGTGCAAAATGTGGCGCGGATAGCACTTTTCGGGCGCAGCGGGCCGGTCCGGGCCTCACCGGTGCAGCCGGGCGGCACCCAAACGCCGGCCGTGGCATGACTATACCTGGAGCCGCGTTAGCCCGGGTGATCGTGATCCCATTTCGCCAGAAAGTTGATCAGCGAGATCAGCTGGGGGAACCCACCGGCCTGCGGCGGACCGGTGCGGTAGCGGCCGTCGACGATGAGGGTCGGCGTGGCGTCGATCTCATAGGTGTGCATGATCTGCTTGGCCTTCTGCAGCTGGATCTGCACGTCGAACGAATGGTATGCCGCCGCGAACGCCGAGGCGGTGATGCCGTGGCGCTCGGCGAAGGCCTCCTGCAGCGCGAGATTCTGGCCCGGGACCTTGCTGAACATCACAGTCTCCGTGCCTTCCTGCTGCTGCAGGCGATGCAGGGTGTCGAAGGCCGTTCCGATGAGGTCGGCGCGACCGAGTGCCTCCAGCGTATAGAAGAGCCGCGCATGCGCCTCGCGCAGGCTGTCCCACATCACCGGAACCCGCACGAACTGCACGTACGAGGGCAAGCTCCTGCGCCACGCGCGCACGTACGGCTCGAAGGCGTAGCACACTGGACAGCCAAGCCAGAATACCTCCAACACCTGCACCTTGCCCGGCGGTGCGCCGGTGGGCTCCGCGGGCGAGAGCACCGTGAAGTTGGTCCCCGGCGTCCAGAAGCGGCTGTGCGGCAGCGCCGCAGCACCGCCGGGAGCGCCGAAAACTCCCGCCTGCGTGCTCGTCGTGGCGGCCGCTGCCGGCTGCGCGTGCGCGGCGCCACAGCCGCAGAGTGTCAGGAGCAATGCGAGGCCAGTGGCCAGCGTACGGGTCATGAGCGGTCCCTTTCTCGGTACATCACGCAGCTCGGCGCAGGTCTGCCACCGACGAGTCGGTACGGTGCGCCATCTCGGTCCGCCATGAGCATGCGCCGGGCGTTGCCGGGTGCGCAAGCGCTGGCGCTTGAGCATCCGGCGCCCGTCGCGGGTCAGTCCGACGGCCGTTCGGGCCTGTGGTGAAACGCGCGGCACGGCGCGCGCAGACCCGGCGGTTCCGGCGGTGTGCGCGCCGTGCGCTCGGTGCGCTACGCCACGAGCACAACCGTGATCGAGGTTCCCGGCCAGAGGGTCAACTCGTTGGCGCGCGCCGGCGGGGTGTCGGACATGAGCGGCAGGACGAGGCGGCCGTTGTGGCCGAGCTGGAGGCTGTTGATGGGCTGTCGGGTGTTCATGAGGTCGGTGTCCTTGTGTGGGGGAGCAGGGTGAGCCGTAGTGGGACGGTCGGTCCGGCAGCGGCCGGTGGGGTTGGGGCGACAGGCCGGCAGCGGGGGATGGTGGGAACAGGCGGCCATGGCGGTCTCACGCCGTATGCGGCGTGAGCGGCGCCGGCAGGGATGCTTCATGCGCGGTACGGCCTGTCACCCAGTCGTGTCGCTCGGGGTGAGTGATGCCGTAGGCCTTGCCCGGAATGCGCGCCGCGCCCGAGCGCTGCGTGATGGACAGGTCCGCCACACGCACGCCGAGGAGCGCGGCGCTGGCGGCGTCGGGCTCCGCGGTGCGGCAGGGCGGAAGGTAGAGCGTGCTGAGTGCATTGATGTCCTGCTCGGCCAACCGGTCCAACGCCGCGACATGCAGCACCGGGGCGACGTTGTCGTACGCAGAGGCCTGGTAGAGGACAACCTCGTGATCCGGCGGATAGGTTTGCAGCAGGGTGTCGACCAGGGCCTGGAGGTTCTCCCGGCGGGGCGTCGGCTCCGGGGTGAGCAGCCCGACCACTCCGATCTGCCACAACACCAGCGGGATGCGCGCATCGATCATGGGTTTGAACAGCATGAAGCCCGTCGCCTCGTAGGTCTGCAGACCCGGCAGCGCCGGATCGAAGCCCAGGTCGGCGAACATCATGTCCTCGGCGGACACCCCGGGCAGCATCTTTGCCTCGTAGCCCTCCGTGCGCGCCCGCACGATCGACTCGTGCGAGGGGTACACGAACACCCCGGGATGTCCGTAGAAGGCTGCGCACACGCGTTGGCCGGCGCGTACGGGCCGCAGGATTGCCTCCACCATGTCCTGGTAGGCCCACAGGCGCGGCTTGCCGGTGCCGTGCTCGTAGTGCGCCTTGAGGCATTCGGCCGAGTGGTTGAGTCGCCTCACGAACGCCTCGGTGTGCGGATCGGTCACCAGATAGAAGACCTTCTCGGCGGTGTAGAGGCAGTACTCGGCTTCGCGCGTGAGTTGGCTGACCGCCGTGATTCCGGTGCCGACCACCGTCAGTGTTCCGTTCATGGGAGCCTCGCCTGTGGATGCGGATGAGTGCCATACAGGACGCGGCGCCCCCGGTTCGATGCGCCCGCGTGGTGCGCGGTGCAGCGAACCGAGAAGGCCGTGCGCGTAAGGTCCGGCGCGTCGACAGGTTGTTGCCGGGAGCAGAGTCCGGTCCTAAACTCGACGGGCCCGAAAGCCAACGGGCGCATACGCTCGAACTTGCCCCGGCGACCGTGCCGCGGGATTCCCAGGAGTTGCAACGCCGCGCGGCCCAGGGCCTGACGGGCGTATTCGGCGGGGGTTTCGGCGTTACGCGAGACCATGAGGATATGAGACGCTCCAAGTCGTCTTATGGGGAGGCGGGGAACAACGAGATCGTCCCTGCTTGTACCGGTTTCGTCCCTCCACAGCGGGCGCAGCATCGCGCCGGGCCGCAACAGGGCGTCACGGTGGGGCAGGTGAACCGTGAGTGAGCACCGACGCGTCTCGCTGCTCATCGTCAGTGGTTTCTGGATTTACGTTGCGGCGGCCGACAGCCTGAGCGCCCAGAGCCTGCAGTCCGCGCTCGACGTCCTGCACGTATCGCACTTCTATGCGCCCTGGGGACCACAGCTGCTGCAGCACCTGCTCCTGTACCCGGTACTGCTCGGCAGCCTGTGGGCTTCGCGGCGGATCGGCTGGACGCCGCTCACGCGCCGGGTGGGGCCGCAGCTGCTGCTCGGAATCGCCTTCGCGGGGCTCGCGGCGCCGTGTCTGGTGTTGGGTGATGTTCTGGCGGGAGATCTCGCCGCCGCGCCGCACGTGCAGGTGAATTCCATGGCGCAGGCCGCCGCGCTCGCCGCGCCGGTGTGGCTGTCGAGTCTGATCGAGTTTCTGCCCACCTATGGATTCGCCGTCGCGCTGGTGCGGGGCTTCGAGCTGTATCGCTCGCTGCGTGATGCGGAGATCCATTCGGCTTCCCTGGAACGCGGGCTTGCGACGGCAAGGCTGGCGACGCTGCGCGTGCAGCTCTCGCCGCACTCGCTGTTCAACCTGCTGCACACCATTCATGGTCAGATCGACTGGGACCCGGCCGCCGCGCGCACCTTGGTCGTGCGACTCGGAGAGCTGCTGCGCCGCCTGCTCAACGCCAGCGAACGTGACTTCTGGCGACTTGAGGAGGAACTCGAACTGGCGCGTCTGTATCTGGACGTGCAGCAGCGGCGCTTCGCCGACCGCCTGCGGGTGAGCGTCCCGGGCGCCGAGGACCTGCGCGAGGTATGGGTGCCCAGCCTGATTCTCCAGCCCCTGGTGGAGAACGCGGTGGCGCACGGGCTCGCCGGCCAGCCCGGGATCGTGACGATCGACGTGCAGGTCGATGCCGCCGAGGCTTACCTGACGCTGCGCGTCATCAACACCATGGCGGCGCCGGTGCCGGGACGGTCCGAGGGCATAGGCCTGCGCAACGTGCGCGAGCGGCTCGCCATTCACTTCCCCGGCCGGGCGCAGCTGCTGGCCGGGGCAGGGCCGCCGGGGCACTGGACGAGTGAGATCCGTCTGCCGCGTCTGCTCGAACTGATCGTGCCGACGAGCGGTTAGGAGACATGGCAATGCTCGAAGTTATTCTGGTCGATGACGAGGCCGGGGGCCGGCGCGCGCTGCGCGAGTACTGCGAGGCGGAGGCGGATCTGCGCGTCGTCGGGGAATATTGCGATGGTCAGGCGGCGCTCGAGGCCATCCGGCACGCGCCGCCGGACCTGATCTTCCTCGACATCAAGATGAAATTGATGGACGGCATCGCACTGGTCCGCTCGCTCGAGCGGCGCACACCGCCGCTCGTGGTGTTCGTGACGGCCTATGACCAATACGCCGCCGAGGCCTTCGAGTTGAGCGCCGTCGACTACCTGCTCAAGCCTTTCGATCGGAGTCGCTTCGCCGAAACGCTGCGGCGGGTGCGACAGCGTGTGGCGGTCGAAAGCGCGAGCCAACGGAGCGAGGCGCTCCAGGCGGTGATCGAGAAGCTCGAGCACGCCCGCGCGCGCCAGCGCGACGCCCGTCCGCGCATGCTGGTCGGAATCGGCCCCTCGCAGCGGCTGCTCGACATCGAGCTGATCGAGGCCGTCAAGGCGGATCGAAATTACGTTCAGCTGATCGTGGGCCGGGAGAGCCTCGTGGAGCGCGACACGCTGCAGCAGATGGAGCGCAAGCTGCAGATGCTGCCACTGCTGCGCGTGAGCCGCTCGTGGCTGGTGAACCTCAACCAGGTGCACGAAATCAGCCGCACGCGGCGGGGGGACTTCATCCTCGTGCTCGCCGGCGGCACCACGGTCACCAGCAGCGAGAGTCAGCGCGAGGCGGTGCGCCGGGGCCTGGAGCAATTCAAATCCCCGCCGAAGTGACGGCAGCCGGGGCCGGTAGATTGTGCACGACGGACGCTCGCCGGTGGTGCACAATTGCCGTTGAGCGCGCACTCGCCGCGGCCGGCGCAACCCGTCGCAGGCGCCGCGGTGCATGTCTGGCTTCGATGAGGAGCGGCATGATGGGCGATCCGCAAGCGACCGTGACCGATCCGTACGGCCCCCTCGCCGGCGAGCTGCTGCTCCCGCTGCAGACCGATTTTGCCGTGCTCGCGCCCGATGCGGTTGGTGAGTTCTACGCGCTGCTGCGCGACACGGACCGTATGCCCCGGGTCATCGCGGCGCTGTCGGCGGCGGAGTTCGCTCAGCTGTGCGCCCGCGAGGCCGAGCACATCCGCTCGATGCTCTCGGCGGACCTCGAGCGCGCAGCGCACCTGCAGCGGGCGCAGCGTGCCGGCGCGGTGCACCAGCTGACCGGCGTCGGCCTGTCGGTGCTGATCGAGGCCTATGCTTTTTACCAGGACCGCCTGTACGGCCTGCTGCAGCAACGGGTCGGCGCGAGCGAGACCCGCGAGCGGCTGGTGCACCTGACGGCACAACGCCTGCTCTGCGATCTGCAGGGACAGCTGCAGCGGTATTCGAACATCGACGCCGCCAGCGCCGCAGCCTTCGCCGAGCTCAATCATCACGTGTTCTCGGCCGAGAACCTCCGCGACCTGGTGCGCGGTGCGCTCGAGACCATCGGTGCGCTGCCGGGCAGCATCTGCGCGTTCTTCGCGCGGGTCGATGCGGCAGGGGAGCTGCAGGTCGAGCAGTCCTACGGTGCGCCAGCCGAGGCCTATCACCACGCCATGGAGAGCGGCGCGGTGCCCCGGTTCAGCGTCGATCCGCTGCTCCCCGCCGGCCAGGGCCCCGGGGGTCGCGCCTGGCGCAGCGGGGAGATCGTCGTCTCCGATGCGTGGCTGCGCGAGTCGGACAAAGCTCCCTGGCATGAAATCGGTGCCCGTCTAGGTTTTCGTTCGAGCGCCGCGGTGCCGTTGGTCGATGCACAGGGCCGCTCGATCGCCCTCGTCAGCCTCTATAGCGCCTGGCCGGGCCTGTTCAGCACCGCCAGCATGCAGGGACTGCTGCGTCACGCGCAGCTGCTGCTCAGCGCCGCCGTCGAGCAGCGCATGTCTGCGGCGGTCGTGCCGCTGCGCACCCAGCAGGCGTACCGGCAGCTGCTCGGGGAGCGCCGTCTGGTGTTCCACTATCAGCCGATCATCGACCTGTCCGATGGGCGTCTCGTGAAGCTCGAGGCGCTGGCGCGCCTGCGCGCCGAGAGCGGCGAGCTGATTGCGCCGCAGCGGTTCCTGCCCGCGTTCGGCGCAGATGAGCTGCACCGACTGTTCGAATTCGGTCTTGAGCAGCTGGGCACGGACGCGGGGCTGCTCGAGCGCGAGGGGATCACGGTCACCCTGGCCATCAATTTTCCCGCCGCGGGGTTCCTGGACCGGCGCTACGAGCGAACCTGCCTGGCGGTGCTGCAGCGCTGCAATCTGGCCGCCGATCGCGTGCAGCTCGAGGTGCTCGAGACACCCGAAGGGGGGGACTGGACGGCGGAACAGCGCGAGGCGCTAAAGTCCCTGCGCGCCGCGGGGGTGCAGATCGCCCAGGACGACCTGGGTTCGGGGCACAGCTCGCTGCTGCGCATGGATCAGTATCCGTTCGATGAGGTCAAGATCGACGGCGGTCTGGTGCGCGGGGCGCTGCGCCAGCCGAAGCGGGCCGTGGAGTTCATGCTGTACCTGACTCGCCTGGCGCACGCGTTCGACATTCCGGTGACCGTCGAAGGCCTGGAGAACCTCGGGATTGTCGAGGCGGCCGCGGTGCTGGGTGCCGACCGCGGACAGGGCTACGGCATCGCCCGTCCGATGCCGCGAGACGAGGTGTCGGGGTGGCTGCGCGGCTACCGCTACCAGGTCAATGCTCGCCGGCCGCGCACCGCCATCGGCGCGATGGCCGCCTACCTGCTTTGGGAACAGCAGATCGCCGCCATCGAGGATCGACCCGAGCTGGTGGCGCAGTTCGTCGGCGCGCGGGCCATCGTCGATGAGTTCATTCGGGCGAACCCGCTGCATGGCGGTACGCTCGAGCGACTGCTCAGCCGGCATCATCAGCTCGCAACGGCGGCCGGGCGCACCGGTCCGCAGCGCGCGCAGGTGCGCGGGCAACTGCTCGATGAACTCACCCGCCGCTGGCTCGAGGAAGTCCGCAGCGCGGGTGCATGACGGCCCGCCGCCGTCACGCCCGGACCGATCCA
>JAJXWE010000068.1 GCA_021781775.1 Pseudomonadota bacterium
CCGCGCGCGAGGACGTGCGCCGCGTGATCGGCGAGCTGCGGCGCGAAGATGCGCACGTGCGCCGGATCCTCATCGCCGGTGGCGGCAATATCGGCCTGCGACTCGCTCGCTCGCTCGAGCGCAGTGCGCAAATCAAGCTCATCGAACACGATTCCCGCCGGGCGCGGCTCGTGTCCGAGCAACTCGAGAACGCCATCGTGCTCGCCGGCGATGCCGCCGACGAGGAGCTGCTGATTGAGGAGAATATCGACAGCACGGATGTGTTTGTCGCCATCACCAATTCCGAGGAGGCCAACATTCTCTCGGCCATGCTCGCCAAGCGTCTGGGCGCGCGCAAGGTCATGGCGCTCGTGAACAGGCCATCGTACGCCGATCTTATCGAGAGCGGCACCATCGATGTTGCGATCGCCCCGCAGGTCATCACCATCGGGGCGCTTCTCGCCCACGTGCGACGGGGCGACGTCGTGCGGGTGCATTCGCTGCGTCGCGGAGCCGCTGAGGCCATCGAGGTGGTCGCCCGCGGCGAGGATCACAGCTCGCGCGTGGTCGGCCGGACCGTCGAGGAGATCGCGTTGCCAGAGGGTGCGGCGATCGGCACGATCGTACGCGGTGAGGAGGTGATCATGGCGCACCACGACACGCGCGTGCAGTCCAACGATCACCTGATCCTGTTTCTGGCCGACCGCCGGCACATCGAGGCCGTCGAGCGGCTGTTCATGCGAACCGCGCCCTAGCATCGCATCGCATGCTCGGCATCATCTATTTCCTGGGGTTGATCCTGGCCGCATTCGGCCTGGTCTACGTGCTGCCCATCGGCTGCTCGCTCGTCACGGGCGATGGTCTGTGGTCGACGTTCCTGGTGTGCGCGACCCTCACCACAACGATCGGCACCGGTCTCGCGGCTCTGACATTCAAGTTCCGTCGTGAGCTGAAGCCGCGCGACGGCTTCATGCTGGTGACCGTCGGATGGATCCTGCTCGCCGTGGCGGCGACGCTGCCGCTGATGATGGCAATGCCGGGACTCACCTTCGCGCGCGCGCTGTTCGAGACGATGTCCGGGCTCACCACCACCGGGTCGACCGTGTTCACCGGCCTCGATTCACTGGCGCCGTCGCTGAATTTCTGGCGCTGCTCCCTCATCTGGGTCGGCGGCCTGGCGGTGATCGTGGTCGCGATGGGCGTGATGCCGTTGCTCGGCATCGGCGGCATGGAGCTGTACAAGGCCGAGGCGCCCGGGCCCGTGAAGGACCAGAAGCTCGAGCCGCGCATCACCGAGGCGGCCCGCTCAGTCTGGTTGGTGTATGTGCTGCTCACTGTTGCCGGCATCGTCGCTCTACGGGTGACGGGCCTGACGTGGTTCGATGCCATCTGTCACGCGTTCTCGGCTGTCTCGCTCGGTGGTTTCTCGACGCATGACGCCAGCATCGCGTACTTCCATTCCCCGGCAGTGGAATTCGTGCTGATGCTGCTGATGCTGGCGGCTTCGATGAATTTCGCCCGGCACTTCGTCGCGTTGCGCCGGTTGACCCTCAAGCCCTACCGCAATGATCCCGAATTCAAGGCCATGGCGATCATCCTGTCGCTCAGCGTCGGCGGTATCGCGCTGCTGCTGTTCGTCGACGGCGTATACCCGACATTCAACACGTCGCTGCGCTATGCCGCCTTCAACGTCATCTCCATGGCCACGACCACCGGCTGGGTGTCGTTCGGACACGGGAATTTCAATCGATGGCCGGTGTTCGCGCCGATCTGGATGCTGCTGCTCTCCGGCATCGTGTGCAGCACCGGCACGGCCGGCGGTGGCATCAAGATGTTCCGCACATTGGTGCTGGCGCGTCAGGCGGAACGGGAGCTGAAGCTCCTGGTGCACCCGAGCGGCGTCGTTCCGGCACGCGTCGGACGCCGACCGATTCCGGCGCGGGTGGCCGACGCGGTGCTGGCGTTCATCTTCCTTTACTTCATGGCCGTTGCGTTGCTGGTGTTCGCGATGCTGCTCACCGGCATGGGGTTCGACTCGGCATTCCGGGTGGTCGTCGCCTCGATCAACAACACCGCCTACGGACTGCCGGGCCACGCCGCCTGGAATCTGCATGCGCTGTCGCAACCGCAGATCTGGATCTGCACCACGGCGATGCTGCTCGGCCGGCTCGAGATCTTCAGCGTCATCGTGCTGTTCACCCGTACGTTCTGGCGCAAGTAGGGACCGCCTGGGCAGTTCGCCGGCTCAGGGCGTGGTGCTGCGCAGAGCGAGTTCCCGACTGTAGGTGACGTCCATGACGTTGTCGTACCAACCGGTTACGCGCGGCTGGACCAGGTGCTTGCTGACGTAGAAGTAGAGCGGGATGATCGGCTGGTCGTGCAGCATCAACCGCTCGGCCCGCTCGAGCAGGGCGGCGCGCCGTGCCGGATCGAGCGTCGCCTCGGCCCGGTCGACCAGCCGGTCGTACGCAGGATCGTCGTAGTGCGGCAGATTGATGCCGAAGTCGCTCTTGAAGTACTGGGCGAAGGTGTAGGGATCGTTGTAGTCCCCGATCCAGCTCGAGCGGAACATGGTGGCCTTGCCGCTCTGCACATCGTGCATGAGTGAGCTGAAGTCCTCGCGGCGCAGCCGGACGTGCACGCCGAGCGCTTCCCGCCACATGGAGGCGACCGCGAGCGCGATGTCCTGGTGGATCTCCCCGGTGTTGTATTCCAGCGTGAAGCGCAGCGGGTGTGCCGCGGAGTAGCCGGCCGCAGCATACAGGCGCCGTGCTGCGTTGATACGTGCGGACATGGCGAGCCGGCTCCAGGTGGGCACCTGCGCCTGATAGCCGTCGGTGCCCGGCGGTACCCAGCTGTAGGCGGGCCGCTCGCCGGCACGCAGCACGAAGCGCGTCAGCTTGTCCCGGTCGATGACCATGGTGAGCGCCCGGCGCAGGCCGCGTGCGCCCTTGAACGGCGCACGGCGCAGATTGAAACCATAATAATAGGTGCCGAGCTCCGGCTCGATATGCAGCTGTCCGCCGAGGTGCGAGCGGATCCATCCCATCTCGGTCCGCGGCACCACGTCCATGATGTCGAGCTCGCCGGCCCGGTACATCTCGAGCTCGGCATTTTCGTCGGTTGCGATGACGTAGCGCACGCCCGACAGGCGCGTGGCGGCATTGCGCCAGTAGTCCGGGTTGCGCGTCAGCTCGATGTAGGACCCATGAACCCACTGGGTCAGCACGAATGCGCCGTCGGAGGGCATGTGGCCGGGCAGCGCGTACGAGGCGCCATAGCGCTGCAGCAGCGCCGGGTCGACGGGGCAGGTCGCCGGATGCGCCAGCAGGGCCGGCAGATAATGCGCAGGTGTGCGTAGCTGGATCGTCACGGTGTAAGGCGTCGGGGCGGCCACGCCGAGAGTCGTGACCGCTCGCCGTCCCGCGATGATGCCGGGGGCATGACGGATGACACTCGCGACTTCGGCGTAATCGGACGCCGTGCGCGGGTCGACCAGGCGGCGCAGCCCTGCCACGAAATCCGCCGCCACCACCGGTGCGCCGGTCGACCAGCGTGCGTCGTGCCGCAACGTGAACGTGTAGGTCGTGCCGTCGGCGCTGACCGTCCAGCCGGTAGCGATGCCCGGTGCCGGACGTCCGTGTCGATCGAGCGTCGTCAGACCTTCACAGATGTCCCGCAGTACGCGCTGCGCCTCCACGGAACGCGCCTTCTGCGGGTCTAGGGAGTCCGGCTCGAGATCCAGGCCGTGCAGGAGTACGTTGTCCCCGGCCGTGCGTGCCGCCGGCGCGCGGCGCCCGGCGCATCCGCCAAGCGCGCCGAGCGCAAGCACGACCACGATGCCACGGACCAGCCGACCGTTCATGGACGGTCAGTGTGCCGGGCGCACGCGATGCGCGTTGATCTGTTCGCGCAGCCGCGCGGTCGCGCTGCGCGCCGCGGCGGCGAAGTCCTCGCCCCCGGAGGCGTACAGAATTCCCCGCGAGGAGCTGATGATGAGTCCTGTGCCCCCGCCGGTCTGGCCGCTGCGTACCGCCGCGGCGACGTCGCCGCCCTGGGCGCCCACGCCCGGTACGAGCAGCGGCATGTCGCCGACGATGCGGCGCACGTCCGCGAGCTCCTGCGGATAGGTGGCGCCAACGACCAGCAGACAGTTGCCGCGGGTGTTCCACTGCCGCGCCGCGAGCTCCGCCACGACGTGATAAAGCCGTTGGCCGGAACCGCCGACGGCGAGGTCCTGCAGGTCACGCGCGCCGGCGTTGGAGGTGCGGCACAGCACGATGACGCCGCGGTCCGCATGCTTCAGGTAGGGCTCGAGCGAATCGGTACCGAGGTACGGATTGACGGTCACCGCGTCCGCCCCATAGCGCTCGAATGCCTCGATGACGTAGCGCTCGGCGGTATTGCCGACGTCGCCGCGCTTGGCATCGAGGATCACCGGCACCCGAGGGTAGGTGGCGTGGATGTACTCGATGGTGCGCTGCAGCTGATCCTCGGCCTCGTACGCGGCGTAGTGCGCGAACTGCGGCTTGTAGGCGCACACCAGGTCCGCCGTCGCGTCGATGATCGCCTTGTTGAACTGGAATATGGGCGAGGCGTGCGCGGCGATATGCCGGGGAAAGCGCTCGATTTCCGGGTCGAGCCCGACGCACACCAACGAATCGCTGTGCGCCCAGCAGCGCTCGAGTTGCGTGATGAATGCGCTCATGCGACGCGGCTTCCTTGTGCCAGCGCCCGCTTCTTCAGGTGCACCAGCAGCAGCGTGACCGCCGCCGGCGTCACCCCGGGCACGCGGCCCGCCTGACCGACCGTGGCCGGCCGATATTCGCAGAGTCGGGCGCGCACCTCGTGCGACAGTCCGGCCACGGCCGCGTAATCGATGTCGTCGGGCAAGCGGGTCTCCTCATTGCGGCGCTGGCGGTCGATCTCGTCCTGCTGACGCTCGATGTAGCCGGCATATTTGGCCAGCGCCTCGACCTGGGCGCGCAACTGCACCGCGATGCGCCCGTCGCCCTCGGGTGGCGAGTCCCCATCGGGTGCGCCGACGATCTGCAGCAGCGCGGCGTAACCGACTTCCGGACGGCGCAGCAGTTCGAAGGCCGAGACGTCGCGGCCGAGCGGCCCCCCGAGGACCCGCTCGCACCAGGCGGCATCGAGCGCGTCCGGGCGCAGCCGCACCGCGCGCAGCCGCTGCACCTCGTGCTCGATGCGGTTTTGCTTGAGCTCGAACAGTGTCCAGCGTTCGTCGTCAACCAGACCCAGGCGTCGGCCGACGGGCGTCAGGCGCGCGTCGGCGTTGTCTTCACGCAGCAGCAGGCGATGCTCGGCCCGGCTCGTGAACATCCGGTACGGCTCACGCGTGCCGCGGGTAACCAGGTCATCAACCAGGACGCCGAGATACCCGTCGCTGCGCTGCGGAATCCAGGGCGCCTCGCCGCGCATCGCGAGCGCCGCATTGATACCGGCAAGCAGGCCCTGGGCCGCCGCCTCTTCGTACCCGGTGGTGCCGTTGATCTGGCCGGCGAAGTACAGGCCGCCGAGCACCCGGGTCTCGAGCGATGGGCGCAGGTCACGCGGATCGAAGTAGTCGTATTCGATGGCGTAGCCTGGCCGTGTCAGGTGCGCCTGCTCGAACCCCGGGATGCTCCGCACGAGTGCGACCTGCACGTCGTACGGCAGGCTGGTCGAGATGCCGTTGGGATAGATCTCGTGCGTGTCGAGGCCTTCGGGTTCGACGAAGACCTGGTGCGAACTGCGCTCGGCGAAGCGCACCACTTTGTCTTCGATGGACGGGCAGTAGCGCGGTCCGATTCCCTCGATGGCGCCGGTGAACAGCGGCGAGCGGTCGCTCGCTGCGCGGATGATCTCGTGCGTGCGCTCGGTCGTGTGTGTGATGTGGCAGGCGATCTGGCGCGGGTGCTCTGCGGCGTGGCCGAGGAAGGAGAACGTCGGTAGTGGATCGTCGCTCTCCTGCACCGTCATGCGGCGGTAATCGAGGGTGCGCCCGTCGAGGCGCGGCGGCGTGCCGGTCTTCAGCCGTCCGACCCGCAGCGGCAGCTCCCGCAGGCGCGCGGCGAGGCGGTTCGACGGCGGATCGCCGGCGCGCCCGCCGGCATGGTTGTCGAGACCGACGTGGATCCGACCGCCGAGGAACGTCCCCACCGTCAGCACCACGCAGGGTGCTTCGAACAGGATGCCGCTCACGGTGAGCGCGCCGCGCACGCTCGGGCCGTCGACGAGCAGGTCGGCCACCTCCTGCTGAAACACCGACAGGCGCGGTTCGGCCTCGAGCAGCGCGCGGATCGCGCGCTTGTAGAGCTGGCGGTCGGCCTGCGCCCGGGTGGCGCGCACGGCCGGTCCCTTGCTGCCGTTCAGGGTGCGGAACTGGATGCCCGCGCGATCGGTCGCGCGGGCCATCGCGCCCCCGAGGGCGTCAATCTCCCGCACCAGGTGGCCCTTGCCGATGCCGCCGATGGCCGGATTGCAGCTCATCTGCCCGACCGTCTCGACGTTTTGCGTGAGCAGCAGTGTACGGGCGCCCATCCGCGCGGCCGCGAGGGCCGCCTCGGTCCCGGCGTGCCCGCCACCGATGACGATGACGTCGTACGAATGAGCGAATCGCATCGGCATAGTGTAGTGCACCCCCGGGCCCGGCCCAAACGGCGCGCGGGGGAGCCTTGCTTTATGATGCGCAACCGTGAGGCGGACCGCAGCATCCCTACTGCTTCTCGCGCTGGCGCTGGCGCCGAGCGTGGCAGTCGCCGGCCGCGCCGCGCCGATGCCGCGCCTGGCGCTCGCGCCCTGCGCGCTGCGCTCGAGCGATGCGCTGCAGCTGGTCAAGGCCGAGTGCGGCCGACTGCCCGTCGCGGAGAATCCCGCCGATCCGCGCGGGCGGCAGATCCGTCTCGCGGTGGCGGTGGTGCCGGCGGTGAGCACTGTGGCCCGTCCCGATCCGCTGTTCGTGCTGGCCGGTGGGCCCGGCGAGGCGGCGAGCACCTTCTACGCCAGCGTGGCGAGCGCCTTTGCCCTGATCCACCGCGATCGGGCCATCGTGCTGGTCGACCAGCGCGGTACCGGCGGATCCAATGCGCTCAAGTGCCCGGGCGGGCATGCGCGCGGCGCCGATGCCGGACCGCCGACGAGCGCCGAGATCGCCCGGCAGACCGAGCAATGCCTGGCGCACCTGCGCACGCACGCGAGCGTCCGCTACTACACCACGGACCTGGCCGTCGACGATCTGGACCGCG
>JAJXWE010000069.1 GCA_021781775.1 Pseudomonadota bacterium
TAATAGCTCTCGTAGGCGAGCACCGTGCCGCCCCAGGTCGTCGCCAGTCCGATCAGCGCGGCGAGCGCAATTGCGCTCACGGGGCGCCGTGCCACCCGCAACGCGGCGGCAGCCGGCCCGATCAGCAGCGCCGTGGACAGGATCGCCCCGACCGTCATCGCCGAGAGCGCCACGGCCAGCGCGAGTGCCACTGAATGGGTAAGCGCGACGGCCCGCACGCGAATGCCCTGGGCACGTGCCAGGTCCGCCGAGAGTGTGCTCACCAGCAGCGGCCGGTGGATGACGGCGCTTGCCAGGAGCGCCACCCCCGCCACGGCGAGCGCCAGAGGCACGATGCCGGCCGGAATCGCGAACATCGAGCCAAAAAGCACCGTCACCGCTGCGCCGCTGACGCTGTGCACGGTCGCATCGAAATACAGCAGCAGCGCGGCCAGGCCCAGCCCCGCCCCGAGCACCACGCCGGTGAGCAGATCGCGCTCGCGTGCGCTGCGCACGTCGGCCCACTCCATGACGCCGGCCGCGGCGGCGGCCATGGCCAAAAATCCGAGCAGCGGGTTCACCCCGATCAGGTAGGCGGCCGAACCGCCTGCGCTGCTGACATCGGCGAGCGCATGTGCGGCGAACGCCTGGCGGCGCATCACCGTTGCAACGCCCACCACCGCGCACACCAGCGCTGCGCCGCCACCGATGCTGAGCGCGATGCGCATCGGCTCGTTGCTGAGAAAACTCGGTAGGAAGACCATGTGAGTATCGCGCCCGCGCGCCTCAGGGCACCGGCGCGGTGTGCACCGGATCGCGTTCCACCGCCGCATGGCTCTCCTCGCGCGCCTCGGCGGCGACCACCACGACCCGCCCGTGCACACGGACCACATCGACGTGGTAACCATACAGACCGCTCAATACCTCGGTGCGCACCACCTCGTCGGCCTTGCCGGCGACGGCCGCGCCGCTCGCCAGATACACGATCCGGTCCATCGCCGGCAGCAGCGGGTTCATGTCGTGCGCCGAGAGCAGCACGGCGGTCCCTGACTCGCGCGACAGCCGGCGCAGCAACGCCACGATCTCCGCGGTGCTGCGCACATCGAGGTTCGCCAGCGGCTCATCGAGCAGCAGCAATCGCGGGCGGCGCACCAGCGCGTGCGCAACCAGCACCCGCTGCTGCTGGCCGCCCGAGAGCAGTCCGACCCGCCGGTCGGCAAACTGGCTCGCCCCGACCGCCGCGAGCATCTGCTCGACGCGTTCGGCGCGGCTGCGCGAGGGCAGAGTCGGCCCGAGTCGCGCTCCCTCGAGCCCCAGCGCCACGACATCGCGGGCGCGCAGCGGCAGTCCGGGATCGAGCTCGATTTTCTGCGGCACGTAGCCGATCCCCCCGGGCAGCGCCCCGCCACCGGCCACCTCGATGCACCCCGCATCGAGCGGCACGAACCCGAGGATGGCCCGCAGCAGCGTCGTCTTGCCCGAGCCGTTCGAGCCGATCAGTCCGCAGAACTCCCCCGCCGCGAGGCTGAAGTTGACTTCCCGCAGCACGGTCCGCCCGCCAAGCGTGACGCATGCCCCCGCGACCGTGAGCGCCGGAGTCGCGCCGCTCATCGGGGCGGTTCCGCGCCAAGAGTGCGCGTCGAGACACCGTGCGCAACGGCCGCATCCAGCGCGCGGGTCTCGGCGAGCATCCACGACTGGTAGTGATAGCCGGGCTGGGGCATGGTCTCGTAGACCCCCACGACCGGGATGTGCTGCGCGATCGCGAGCTGCAGGAACGAGGCGGTGAGCGGACCGGTCACCTGCTGGTTGTAGATGAGCACCTTGACCTCCCGGCGACGCAGCAGCGCCCGCATCGTCGCCACGTCCTGCGGCGCCGGATCGGTGCCATTCATGACGGCGAGCTGCAGCGCCAGTGGCGTCAGAATGCGCCAGCCCGCCGCCTCGAGCAGCGCGTTGGCGACCGGCTCGACGACCGCCACGGGCGTGTACGGGTAACGGCTGCGCAGGGCGGCGAGTGCCGCCTTCCATGGAGCGAGCGACGCAGTGAAGCGCTGCGCATTGGCGCGGAAGATTGCGGCGTGAGACGGGTCCAGCGCGGCGAACGCCTGCGCGGCGGCCTCGGCCACCGCGGGCATGGTCCTCGGGTCGTACCACAGGTGCGGATTGACCGTGTCGCGGGGCACGGCGAGTAACGCGCGCACGTCGATGACCTGGCGGTGAGTATTCGGCGTCGCGGCCATGATGCGCTGGATCCACGCATCATAGCCGAGCCCGTTCAACACAACGACCGAGGCGCCGGCGACCTCGCGCGCGACCCGAGGACTGGCCTCGAATGAGTGTGGATCGGTGTTGGGATTATTGAGGATCGCGCGCACCGTGACGTACGGTCCGCCCACCTGGGCGAGCACGTCGGCGTACTGGCTCTCGACGCCGATCGCCACCGGCGTGAGGGACGCGTGCGGCTGCGCGCAGCCCGCGGCGAGCAGCGCCGCGAGCGCGGCCAGGACGAAACGCAACCAGCGCTGCGGGCAAGTGCACACTCCCATCTACAAATGATACGTTGTATCAGTTGGCGCCGTCCAGGCATCGCCGTCAGTCGAGGCGCACTCCACCGTTGACGCCAATGGTCTGGCCGGTGATGAATGCGTTGCCCAGCACCATCAGCACCGCCTGAGCGACCTCCTCGGGCGTGCCCAGCCGGCCCACCGGTATGCGCCGGAAGGCCTCGGTCTGCAGGAGAGGTCCCGCCATGTCGGTTGCGATCGGACCGGGCGCGAGGGCGTTGACCGTGACGCCCTCGGCGGCGAGGCGTGCCGCATAGCCGCGTGTGAGACCCTCGAGGCCGGCCTTCGCGGCGTTGTAGTGCACCCCGACCACACCGGGACCGCGCGCCGCCGCCGAGGAGATGTTCACGACCCGCCCACGGCGCTGCGCGCGCAGGGTCGCCAGCGCCGCCTGTGTGCACAGGAATGCCGCCTTGAGATTGACCGCAATCGCCCGGTCGAACTCGGCCTCATCGAGATCCTCGAGCCCGCGGGGCGTTGCCACGCCGGCATTGTTGATGAGAATCTCGAGCGGACCGAGCTCGCGTGCCACGCGCGCCATCATCTCCTCCACAGCGCTGCGTACCGACACGTCCGCGACGATGACGATCGCGCGACGGCCCATCGCGCGCAGCGACGTGGCGAGTTCCTCGGCCTGCGCCGCGCGGCTGCGGCAATTGAGCGCGACGTCCGCTCCGGCCTGTCCGAGCGCGAGCGCAATCGCACGGCCAATGCCGCGCGAGGCCCCGGTCACCAGCGCCACCCGGCCACTGAGATCGATCCTCTGGGATGTCATGTGGAGCGCAATCATTCTGCGGCGATCGCCGCATGCGCACCATTGTACGCGCGCAAGTGCCCCGCTTGAGCCGCCCGCCGTGCAGTGGTAGAAGCGCTCGCGGGCTCACCGCGCATGCTGCGCCCCGGCCACCGAAGGAGAACCATGATGAGCCGAACCGTTCTGCGCGACCTCGCCTGCGCGGCGCTCTGCGCGCTCGCCCTCGACGGCTGCGGCGCCGCCGGACACCCGGGTCGCCTCGATCCGGCTGCCGCGACGCTCTCGCCCCGCGCGCTCGCCTCGCTCTCGAACTATCGCGCACGGCTGACCAGCGGCGCCGGTCCGTACCGCATGACGATCCGCACCCAGGTGCACAGTCCCGAGAACTGGGCCGCCGAGAGCGGATTGACGGTGCTGCACATCGGCCCGAGCAGCTACGTGCGCTTCGGGCAGCAGTGGTTCCCCCACCCAGATGCGCCGCAGACCTACGCGCAGAACAACCTGCCGGCCTTCGCGCGGCAGTTCTTTGCCATGACGCGGGTGAGCGGCGCCCGGGTGCGTCGCGGTCCACCGTGCCGGCAGGCGGGTCTCGCCGGTCACACCTGGACGGTGAGCTCCTCGGGCGGCACGTCGTTCGGGGAGAAGCTGGTCGCCTGCGTGGCCGATGCCGGCGGCGCGCTGCTGAGACTTGCGGTCACGGCGAGCAGCACCGCCATGGCCGGGCAGTACGCGAGCGAGGTCTACGAGATCACCGCCGTGGGCGGTGTCGCGCCGTTTCAGGTGCCGGTGTACGGCGCGCGCAGCTGAGCCGGCGCGCGCCTCACGGGTGGCCGGTGCGCACCCGGCCGGTCGACGGATCGAGGCGCGTCACGGCAAGACCGGCGTTCTTCCAGGCGGCGATGCCGCCGGCCAGATGCGCCGCCTCGGGCAGACCGATCGCGAGCACCAGGCGGGCCGCCTGCGCTGAGCGCCGGCCGGTGCCGCACTGAAACACGATCCGCTTGGCGCCATCGAGCGGCAGACTGTGCGGATCGAATCCCGACAGCGGGCACAGCAGCGCCCCCGGGATGCGCTCGGCCTCGAACTCCCCGGGCTCGCGCACGTCGATGAGCACGCCTCGGCGCGTACGCAGCAGCTCGTGAACCTGTGCGGCATCGAGCTCGTGCAGCGTGCCGTGCCCGTGGGCGGGGGTATACGAAGACTCTCTCATGAGGAAGGGCGACTCCGTCTGGACGTGACGCGTTCAACTCGGCCGCGCGCGCGGCGCCGCTAGTATATCAATTTATTCTAATATATTGCGGCCAACGCCCGGCAAACCCGGGCACCGCGCCTGGCTTGCGTCTTCGCCCAATGGCGTTACCCTACCGCCTCCCGAGAACGCGAGGAGCCCGAGATGCGACCGGCCGTTCCCACTGTGCGCGCACTCCGCCCGGCTCTCATTGGTGTGCTCCTCCTCGCCGCGGCGGCGATCGGCGGTGCCCGCGCAGCCGAGCATGCGGCGCGCGCCGCGGCGCCCATCCTCGACCCCGCCGCGCGGGTGAACGTGTTCGTCGGCACCTCGGGCACGGCCGTCGGTGGTCCGATCGACACCTTCCCGGGCGCGAGCCTGCCCTTCGGCATGATCCAGTGGAGTCCGGACACGCCCTCCGCACCGGCCGGCGGCGGTTACAACTACACCGATCACACGCTCACGGGTTTCAGCCTGACGCACCTGAGCGGCCCGGGCTGCTCGGTTGCCGGCGACATCCGCATCCTGCCGGTGAGCGGCATGGTCCGCGCGCCTGCGACCGCCGAGCAGCCGTTCTCGCATCGCGACGAGCAGGCCGCGCCAGGCTGGTACGCCGTACGCCTGCGCCGCGCCGGCATCAAGGTCGAGCTCGCCGTCACCCGCCGCAGCGGGCTCGGGCGCTTCACGTTTCCGGCCGACTCACACGCGCATCTGCTGTTCGACGTCGGCTCCAACCAGGCCGGTGTCACGGCCGCGCACTTCCAGCTCGACGGACCGCGGCAGGTGAGCGGCTCGGCCACCGGCGGCGCCTTCTGTGGCGCGCCGGACCAGTACACCGTGTACTTCGTGGCGCGCTTCAACCGGCCGGTGAGCGGTTCGGGCGCGTGGCGCGGGGCGACGCTGATGCCGAACGCCCACCGCATCGATGGACTTAACACCGGCGGCTGGGTGAGCTTCGCCACCAACCGCCACCGCAGCGTGCAGGTCGAAGTCGCCCTCTCCTACGTGAGTCGCGCCGATGCGCTCGAGAACCTGCGCGCAGCGCCGGATCGCTGGCAGCTCGGGGCGCTGCGCCGGCGGGCCACCGGCATCTGGAACGGGCTGCTGCGGCGCATCGAGGTGAGCGGCGGCACCCCCGCGCAGCAGGCGACGTTCTACACCGCGCTCTACCACACACTGCTCGCCCCCACGCTCTACAGTGACGTCAACGGCGAGTACCGCGGCTTCGACGGCCAGGTGCACCGCGTCGCCGCCGGCCACGCCGAATACGCCAACTACTCGGGCTGGGATATCTATCGCACCGAAGTCCCGTTGATCGCGCTCATCGCCCCGCATCGGGTCAGCGACATGCTGCAGTCCCTGCTCGATGAGGGCGCGCAGGGTGGCTGGCTCGCGAAGTGGCCGCTCGCAAACGGCTACACCGGCGTGATGGGCGGAGATGCCGCCGACATCATCCTCGCCGGCGGCTGGGCTTTCGGCGCGCGCGCCTTCGATGGGCGCGAGGCGCTGCGCGAGATGGTCAAGGGCGCGACCGACACCCGCGATCCGCCCGGCCAGGGCTGGTACGTCGAGCGGCCGGGCCTCGCGCAGTATCTCGGGAGCGGCTACGTCGACGATGATCTGACGAGCTCGGCCGCACCGGTGCCGAACGGCTCGTCCGAGACGCTCGAGTACGCCGCGGACGACTTCTCCATCGCGCGCTTCGCCGCCGAGCACGGCGCGATGCGCCAGGCGCGCACCTTCCTGCGCCGCTCGATGAACTGGCAAAACGTTTTCGATACGGCCACCGGCTCGATCTCGGCCCGCGATGCCGCCGGGGCGTTCGTCGCGACTCCGGTCAACTCGAACGGACAGCGCGGCTTCCAGGAAGGCAATGCCGCGCAGTACACCTGGATGGTGCCGCAGGACCTCGGCGATCTCACCACCGCGATGGGCGGGCGCGTGGTCGCGCGGCGCCGCCTGGATGCCTTCTTCACCCAGCTGAACGCCGGCCAGAGTGCTCCCTACGCCTGGCTCGGCAACGAGCCGAGCCTCGGCGCGCCGTGGGTGTACCTGGCCCTCGGGGCACCGTGGCGCACCGAAGAAGTGGTGCGCAGCGCGCTCAACTCGCTCTACGCCGACACCCCCGCAGGCATTCCGGGCAACGACGATCTGGGCACGATGAGCGCCTGGTACGTCTGGTCGGCCATCGGGCTGTATCCGCAGATCCCGGCGGTGCGTGGCCTTGCCATCGGCAGCCCCCTGTTCCCGCACGTCACCGTCACCTCGCCCGCCGGCCTAACGCTCGACATCGATGCGCCCCGCGCAGCGGCCGACCGACCCTACGTGCGCAGCCTCAGCATCGATGGCCGTGCGACGCAGCACACCTGGCTTGCGCTGCCACTGCGCGGGACCGTCCGGCTGCAGTTTGATCTCGGCCGCACCCCGAACCTCCTCTGGGGCGCGGGCCGGCACGACGGGCCACCGTCATTCCGGGCCGGTGCGCCGCACTTCCCGGCGGCGGTCGCCGTCCGCCTGGCGCCCACCACTCGCCAGACGATCGTTCCGCCCGGCCGCAGCGCCGGCGCGGCATTCACGGCAAGCCTGGCGGCGAACGCCACGTCCGTCTCGCTGCACTGGCGGGCGCAGGCGCCGGCCGGCTGGCAG
>JAJXWE010000070.1 GCA_021781775.1 Pseudomonadota bacterium
CTTCCGCCGCCACCGCCGTCAAATCGCCGGCCGGCACACGCCGAAACGCGGCACCTGACTGCCGCATGCGCCGCGCGCGGCGCATGCGGTACGCCTCAGGCGTAGGTATCGAGGAGTCCAGTCCCGGCAAGCACGCCGACGGTCGCGCCCTCTTCGACGGCGCCGACCTCCCCCACGGCGTTCGCCGCCGGGCGCACCGGCCGACGCGACTCGCGCGGCGCCTCGTGCGAGACGCCCGAGTCGGTCAACGCCAGCCCCTGATTGGCGAACATCGTGCGCAGCTCCGGCAAGGCCTGGTTGAGCGCCTGACGGGTTTCAGGTTGTGCTGCGCCGAACCACACGCTCGCCTGCCCGTGGCGTACCGAGATGCTTACCTGTACCGGCCCTAGGTGCTGCGGGGTCACCTGCAGCGAGGCCGACTGCACGCCCTGGCGGGCCATCCAGGTGAGCTGCGCGCCGAGCTGTGCGCCCCAGCCGTCCGAACCGACAGGCGCGCTGAGCGCGGCGCCCACGGCAGTGGGGGTGTGTACGGCCGCCGTCGTTCCGGCGGCCAACTGGCCGGCAGTGAGGGCCGCCGCGCCCGTAACCGCACTGGCGCTGCTCGCGGCGGCACTCACCGCCGCAGCGGGCGAGCCTTGGACCGCGTGCGCCGCATCCCCGCTCGTCATCGCGACCACTCCGGCCTGCAGTGCGGACCGCTGCGCGTCGTGCGCCGAGGCGCTGACGGTCCCGGCGACCGCACCCTGTGCCGGCGGCGACGCGCTGTTCGCCTTGGCCGTGGCGCCGAAATTGATACCGGGCAGCGCGGGGGTGATGGGCACCGCCTGGCGTACCATCGCCATCGCGGTGCTTACGGGATCGGATTTGCCGGCCTTGTCCGCGCTGGGCGCGGCGGCCGTCTTGACCGGCTTGCCGGTGCGGGCGCCGAGCGCCCGGGACGGGGCGGCGAGCGACTGTGCCAGCGTCGCGGAGAAATTCTGACTGCCGCCCGCCGTGGCTGCGACGGCTGGCGCCACGCCCGGCTGCGCAGCGCGGAGCCGCGCGCCCTTCGCAGCGCTCCTACCGCTCTTGGCGGCGTCGGCCTCGGCCCCGGGGCCTCCAGCGACGCCCGCTGGGCTCTGCTGTGCCGCATTACCCGAGGATGGCGTGGGTTTCGCGCCCGTGGACGGGCCGGCCTCGCTGCTGCCGGCTCCGCCCACGGCGGAAGCGGCGGCGGAATTCCCGCCCGAGGAGCCTGTGCCGAGCGCGGCGGACGCGGCGGCCGTGGAGGCGGCCGAGGACGGAGTTGGCGAGCGGCCCGCAGCGGCGGGCAGTACGACTTCAGGTGACACGCAGGTGACTCCCTCGGCTCCAGGACAATTGTGAGCGTTCATCGGTTTCGTGTTGATCGCGCCGATCGTCGGCGCGCTGCTCCTCGGCCCGCCAGTGCTTGGCCAGGGTATCGACCGCGGCGGCACGCCGGGCGGCGCCGCGCCAGTTTTCCAGCTCCGCCCCGCGCGCAACCTCGGTCTGCGTCAGGATCTGCCTCTGGTGATGCAGCGCCTCGTCGAGCCGGCTGAGAAAGACCTGGTACTCGCGCACCCCAGCACCGTCGAGGCCGGCCTGGGCGCGGCGGTTGAAGTCCTGCAGGTACGCATTGCGATACCCCTCGAGCTCCTCGAGGCGTGTCTGCGCCTCGCGCACGCGCTGCTCGCACACCGCAAGCGCCTCGGCCTTGCGACGCTCATGGTCATCGACCACGCGCTGCACCATGTCAATCCGTTGTGTTTTCTTCATGCCTTGCCTTCGGTGATGATCCCGTCGAGCGCAGCCAGACTGGTCGCGAGGTCAACCCGTTCACGCACGTCCTGCTGGAGAAACTGCTGCATGCTCGGCCACAGCGCGATCGCCTGATCGACGCGCGGGTCGCTGCCGCGCTGGTAGGCGCCGATCGCCACCAGGTCGCGATGCTGCTGATAAGTGGAGAGCACTTGGCGGAAGTGCCGCGCGCTCGCGAAATGTGCCGGCGCGACGATCTCATGCATGGCGCGGCTCACCGAGGCTTCGACATCGATGGCCGGGTAATGGCCGCTTTCGGCGATACGTCGCGAGAGCACGATGTGCCCATCGAGGATGGCGCGCGCGGCATCTGCGATCGGATCATTGTGATCGTCGCCCTCGGTGAGCACCGTGTAGAAGGCGGTGATCGACCCGGAGCCCTGCGGCCCGTTGCCGGCCCGCTCGACCAACTGTGGCAGGCGCGCAAAAACCGACGGCGGATAGCCCTTGGTCGCCGGCGCCTCGCCGATCGCCAGCGCGATCTCGCGCTGCGCCTGCGCGAAGCGGGTGAGCGAGTCCATCAGCAGCAGGACACTCGCGCCTTGGTCGCGAAAGTATTCGGCGACTGCGGTGGCGAGCCACGCGCCGTGCAGCCGCATCAGCGGCGGCGCGTCCGCCGGTGCCGCCACGACCACCGCGCGGGTGCGATCCTCGGGACCGAGGATGCGCTCGACGAATTCCTTCACTTCCCGACCGCGCTCGCCGATCAGCCCGACGACGATCACCTGCGCGCTCGTGTAGCGGGCCATCATGCCAAGCAGCATGCTCTTGCCGACGCCGCTGCCGGCGAACAGTCCGACACGTTGGCCGCGACCGATGGTCAGCAATGAGTTGATGGAGCGGATGCCGACGTCCAGCGGCTCGCTGATCGGCTGGCGCGCCAACGGATTGATCGGCTGGCCTGTCAGGCGGACCGTATCGGTACAGCCGAGAGGACCGAGCCCGTCGAGCGGTTGCGCCCTGCCGTCGATGATCCGGCCGAGCAGCTGCGTGCCGACCTGAACGGTGCCGGCGCGCTGGCGCGGAATGACCCGCGCATTCGGTCCCAGCCCGTGCGCATCGCCCGCCGGCATGAGAAAGAGGCGGTCGCCGGCAAAGCCCACGACCTCCGATTCGATGCGCTCCCCATTGCCGGCGATCACGTCACAGTAATCGCCCACCGCGGCCTGGCAGCCCGCCGCTTCCAGCGTCAGTCCCACCATGCGGGTCAGGGAACCCTCCACCGGGGGCAGCTCGGTCTGCTCGACCGCGCGCAGACTGCGGCGCAGAGCGGTGCTCCAGTTTGCAGTGCGCCGTGCCTCGCTCGCCGCGTTCATGGCGCTTCCCCGGCGGCCGCGCGCGCGTTGGCGCGCTCATCGCCGAGTGCGTTGGCCGCGATGGCCGTGATTCGGCTCTCGAACCGCGCGTCGACGCGCGAGGACTCGCTTTGCACCACACAACCACCTCGTGCGAGCGTCGGATCCTCGACCAGCGTCCAGACGCGCTCACCGCTGCCAGCGAGCAGATGTTGGCGCAGTGTCGCGGCGTCTTCCGGATGCAGATGCACACGCACTTCGCGCGCCGCGAGCGGCAACTGCCCGAGCGATTCGCGCACGATGGCGATGATCTGTGAGGGATCGAGGCGCAGCTCGCGCCGCGCCAGCTGCTTGCCCACCGCGAGGGCGAGCTGTACGAGCTCGCTTTCGACCTCTGCGTCGAGCTGCTCGAGAGGGCGGGCCAGGGCGTCGAGCACCGCAGCGAGGCGGCCGCTGCGCTCCTCGAGCGCCGCGAGCCGGGCCTGGATCTCGCCCTGGCCGCGCTCCAGACCCGCCTGATAGCCGCGCGCCTCGGCCTGCTGCAGCGTCTGGCGCACATCGCTTTCCTCGCGGCGACGCATCTCGGCGAGTCCGATGACCGGGCCGCTGACTTCCGGCAACTGCCAACGTTCGATCGTCGCGGCCGCCGCCGACCGGTTGCTGTGCTCAGACAAACTGTTCTCCCTTGCCAGCGAGCATGATGGTGCCTTCCTCGGCGAGCTTGCGCGCAAGCTTGAGGATCTCCTTCTGTGCGCCTTCGACTTCCGACACGCGCACCGGCCCCTTGGCCTCCAGGTCATCCTTGAGCATCTCCCCGGCGCGCTGCGACATGTTCTTGAAGATCTTCTCCTTCAGCGCATCGTCGGTACCCTTCAGGGCGAGCAGCAACTGCTCGCTCGGCACCTGGCGCAGCAGCTCCTGCATGCCGCGGTCGTCGAGGTCGAGCAGATTATCGAACACGAACACCAGTTCCTCGATGCGCGCGGCGAGCGCCTCGTCGCTCTTGGCGACCTCTTCCATCAGCGCCGACTCTTGGCTCGGCTCGAGGAAATTGATGATGTTGGCGGCGGCCTTGGCGCCGCCGAGCACCGAGCTCTTGCCGCCCATCCTGCCGGCGAATTGCTTCTCGATGATGTCGTCGAGCTCGCTGAGCGCACTCGGCTGAACGCCGTCGAGCTGGGCGATGCGCGCAACCACCTCGGGCCGCACATTGGCCGGCAGCATGGTCAGAACCTCGGCGGCCTGATCCGGATCGAGATAGGCGAGCACGATGGCGATGATCTGCGGATGCTCCAGGCGGATCAGCTCGGAAACAGCACGGGAATCCATCCACTTCAGCGCCTCCAGCCCCTTGCCGGTGCGTCCGATGCTGATGCGGTCGATGATGCTCTCGGCCTTCTCCATGCCGAGTGCGTCGGTCAGCACTTTGCGCAGAAAGTCCTCCGCGCCGACGCCGACAGACGTCTGGTTGGCCGCGCCGCTCGTGAACTCCGCGATTACGCCCTGCACCTCCTCAAGTGAGACATTGTTCAGGCGGGCCATGGCCGCGCCGATGCGCTGCACTTCGCGCGCGCCCATGTGCTTGAGCACTTGGGCCGCCTCGCCCTCCCCGAGGGTCAGCAGGAGGATTGCGGCGCGCTCGGTGCCGCTGCGCGCCGATTCTCTGGCGTTGTGGTCACTCATCGTTGCCCACCCAGCCGCGCACCACCTGCGCGACTCGCTTTGGATCCTGACTCACCATGGCGCGCGCGTTGGCGAGCTGCTGCTCGTGCGAGAGCGCCTTGACGACCGCTTCCTTCTGCGCCTGGGGACCGGGCTCGCTGGCGCCGTCCATGCCGATCTGTGCGGGTGCCGCCGAGCGAACCGCCGGCGTGAGCAGCGAGCGTACCAGGGGACGCAGCACCGCCAGCACCAGCACGAGCACCGCGATCAGGCCAGCGCCGATCTTCACCAGGCTCCAGAACAGCGCCCGCTGCCACAGCGGCGGGGCCTCGAACTGTCCGCCGGCGGAATGCTGCAGATCGAGCGGCTCGTTGACCACACTCACGCTGTCGCCGCGCGCTGCGTTGAAGCCAACTGCATCCTTCACCAACTGGGTGATGCGCGCGAGCTCCGGCGCCGCCAGCGGCACCTGCTTGACTTTACCGTTCGCAGCGGGGACGGTGCGGTAGCCGACCAGCACCGCCACCGTGAGGCGGCGAACCTGGCCCGGCGGCTGGCGCGAGTAATCGAGGGTGCGGTCGATTTCGTAATTGCGTGTGACGTTGCTCGAGACGACGTTGGGGCCGCCCGGCACGCCGCCGACCGGCTCGACCGCGCTGGTCGCGGCAGCGGCGTTGGTTGCGCCCGGCTGCGCCCCCGGGGTCCTCGGCCCGGCGGCGGCACCGGCCGTGGCGGCTTTGCTCGGCGGGCTGCTCGAGGTGGACTGGCCCGCCTGATTCGTCTTGGCGGCAGCCTTGCTCTGCGCCGGCGGGGCAAGCGTGCCCGGCGCCGGTGGAGTGTTCGACAGCGAGCCGGGCACACCGCCGGCACCGCCGCTGGCGTTGCGCTGCTCGGAGATCTGCTCGCTGCGCACGATCTGGCTGTTCGGCGTGTAGGTCTCTTGCGCCTGCTCGCGCGAGCCGGTATTCAGCTCCGCAACCACATCGGCGTGCACGAGCCCGGGTCCGACCAGCGGGGTGAGCAGCGCGACGATGCGCCGCGCGTCATCGTTCTCGATGCGGTGCACCAGGTCGAAATTCTGCTCATCGACGGCGTACTGGCTGGTGCCCTGCGGACCGGACAGCAACTGCCCGTTCTGGTCGACCACCGTTACGTGCGCGGGAGAAAGATTCGGCACGCTCGAGGCAACCAGGTTCACGATCGCCTGTACCTGCTCGGGGCCGAGCACGCTACCGGAGCGCAGCTGCACGAAGACCGAGGCGCTGGCGGCGGTCTGATCGCTGACGAAAACCGACTGGCGCGGCACCGCGAGATTGACCCGCGCGGCGGCGACCTGCTGCATGCTGGCAATGGTATGGGCGAGTTCCGCCTCGAGCGCGTGCTGGTAACGCACGTTCTCGATGAACTGGCTGACGCCGAAACCCGACCCCTTGTCGAGCGCGGCGAAGCTGTCACCCTGCGTGACGCCCTGGCCAGCGAGTTTCAGCCGCGCCGCATCGAGCTGCTCGGCGGGCACTTCCACGCCGTTGGTGCTCGGGTCGAGCTGGTAGGGGATCTGCGCGCCCTGCAGCGCCTGCACGACCTGCGCCTCCTCCTGGGGCGAGAGGTTCGCATACAGGAGACTGTACGTTGGGCCACGCGACCACAGCACGATCCAGACACCGGCGGCGACGGCCGCTGCGATACCGATCAGCAGCAGCAGGGGACGCAGGCTCGCCGGGACGGCGGGCATCGAGGGCAAAGCGGTAGATTCGGCTGCCATAGCAATTCACTACATCTGCATGTTCATGATGTCCTGATAAGCGCTGATCAGACGGTTGCGCACCTCGGTGAGGGCGCGGAACGAGACACTCGCCTTTTCCATCTGCAGCACCACCTGCGGCAGCGACACACCGGGCACACCGCGCGAAAACGCGTCGGCGAGCCCGTTGGCACGCTGCTCGCTCTGATTCACCGCGTCGATTCCCTGCTTGAGAATCGAGGCGAATGCACTCGCGCCGCTCGCCGGCTGCGCGCCCGGCGCGCCCGGCGCGGCGAGCGGCGTTGGCCGCGGCGCATCCAGGCGCACCTGCGAGGACATCGCACGGATCTGCGCCAGCACTTGATCAATGGCCATTTGGCTCATGGGGGTCTCCTCAGGCCGCCGGAACTTCGACGCCCGCCTCACGCAGGCGCGCCAGCTTGTAGCGCAGGGTGCGCGGGCTGATGCCGAGCCGCTCGGCCGCCTCGCGCCGACTGCCCTGACCGCTCTTGAGCGCATCGAGGATCAGGTCACGCTCGGCCTGGATCAGCGAACCGGCGAGCGATGCGACCGAGCACTCCTCGGCCGGCTCGAGCGTGCCGGGCGGCACCTCGTTGGCCAGCTCGAACTGGATGTGCTCGGCGCCGATCACCGAG
>JAJXWE010000071.1 GCA_021781775.1 Pseudomonadota bacterium
TGTACCGGGTGTCCTGGGGCGCCAAGCCAGCGATCATCCAGGGCAAGCCGGCGGTGCTGTCCTTCTACCGCAGCGTCGGCGAGACGGTGTTGTGGCATTCGGACGACCGGCTAGCCGTGGCCGATTGGGGCATCTGCGATGAGATCACCTTTCATCAGCTCGCCCGCGGCGTCGACCTCGCCGCCCTCGGGTACGTGCTCGAGCGCGCCGACCGGCTCTATCACGTCTCGAGCCGACAGGCGTTCATCTGGCCCTACGATGCGCGGGCGCGGCTGGCCGGCGAGCACCTGTACGAGGACAAGACGAGTCTGCGAATCGAGGAGATTCCGCCCGAGGAGGCAATCACGCCTGCGCGGGTTCGCCAGATCCATCGCGAGCAGCTGGCGGAACTCGAGGCGCGGATGGGCGCGCGCTTCTGGGTGTTCGCGACACCCTGAGCCTGCGCCCGCAGGACGTGGAACGAGCAGGACCGCTCGGGGTCAGGCCGCCCCGAGTGCAGCGAGTTCCAGCGCCAGCGGGCCCGGACGGGAGAGAAACGGCGAGTGACTGGTCTCGAGCTCGATCGCCCGGCTCGTGCGGGGCGCGAACAGTCCCCGCTGCAGCTCGAGCGGCATCACGCAGTCCAGCGTACAGACGATGTACGTCGAGCGGATGTGCCGCCATGCGGGGTCCTCGACGGGCTCGGCGAACGGGGTCGTTGGCTGACGGCGCAGCCTGCCGACCGCCCACTGCTGGGTGTTCGCATCGCAGTCGCCGAAGAACAGTGCCGCCGCGTGCGCCAGATCCGGCAGGCTCATTCCCTGCTCATCCACGCCGATCCACGGGGCGGGCTTTCCGTCGCCCATCGCAAACAACGACTGCCCTCGCTCGGGAACGAAGGCGCACAGATACGCCAGCTGCGCTACGCGCGGGTGCGCACCGACCGTCGGATGCGAGATGACCATGCCGCCGTAGGAATGGCCGCACACCAGCACCTCGCCGGGCAGCGCTTCGATCGCTGCACGCACGGCCTCGGCGTCCCCCGAGAGATCCGCTCCCGGCGGCGGATCGATCCCGGTGCTCGGCAAGTCGACCGCGCGCACGACGAACCCGTTCTGCTCAAGCAGCGGAACCACGCGCGCCCAGCACCAGCTGCCATGCCACGCACCGTGCACGAGCACGACGGACCGGATGGATCGCCTCAAGCCCCGGTCTCCGCGGCAATGCAGCGCAGCACTTCGCGCAGATCGGTCAGCACGCGATGCGGGCGGGATCGCGCCGGTTGGCGCAACCATTCGTCGCGGCTGGTCGTACCGGTTGTCACCGCGAGCGCGGTCGCTCCACCGCGGCGTGCCATCACGCCCTCGACGATCGGATCGTCACCCACCACGCCGACGTGCGGCATCGCCGTGCCGAGACGCTGCGCGACGAAGCGCAGCGCGTGCATGGAGGGCTTGCCCATCACCCGGACCGGCGCTCGGGTCAGACGTCGGATCGCCCCGACGATCGCGAAGCTGTAGCCGATCGTCCGCCCCTGCCGGGTGGCGAAGAACGGGACGTCCGAGGCCGAGAACAGCTTCGCGCCGCTCCAGATAGCCTGCGTGGCGGTCTCGATGTCCTTCATGCCACATTCGGGGTGCCAGCCGACATAGACCGCGTCGACCTCGGTCGCGGCGCTCTCGCCCGTGTACACGGTCTCGATGCCGGCCTCCTCGAGTGCATGTCCGACGCCGCGCGTGCCCAACACCAGGACGCGCCGCACGGAGCGCCGGGACAGGTAGTGCGCCGTCACGCTGGAGGGCGTGATCATCTGTTCGTCGGCAATCGGCAGCCCGGACTTGCGCAGCTTCGCCGCCTGCTCGACCGGCGGATAATTGCTGCCGTTGGTAAGCAGAACGAAGGGGAAATCCCGCTCGCGCAGGGCGGTGATGGTCTCGATCGCGCCGGGCAGCACCTGATAGGCTCCCAGCGACCGGTCGCTCAACAGCAGCGTGCCATCGACGTCGAACATCAGCCCCTTGATCGGCGGCGGCCGGTAATCGATGTTCATGACGCCGTCACTGCGCGCCGGCGGGGCGCTGCGCCCGCGCGGCGACTCGACGCAGCCGCAGCTGGAAGCCCTCTTTCTGCACGGACACCTCCGACAGGTCGTCGCGCGCCGTGAGCTTGCGGATCAGATCGAGCACCGGGCGGCTCGCGGGATCGTAGCGCCGAGGCGCCGGACCGGCTGCGAGCATTGCGTCGACCTGCGCCTGCGGCATTGTCGCGCGCAGCAGCAATTCCTCATCCGCGAGACCCTTGCCAAGCTTGCTGCGCAGCTCTGCGACGGACGGCATTGGTGGCTCCGCTTCCAGCTCGCGCGTGCGCGGCAGCGAGGCGATCCGCTCCATGACGTTCGGCTCGATCGGCACCGTGGGCCTGCCGAAGCGGCCGATCGCGTAGCGAATGAGTTCATCGGGCACCACCGAGTACCGCTCCGGGCTCGTGACGTTCATGACTGCCTGAGTGAGCAGGATCTGCGAGAACGGAGTCATGACGATGGGCCAGCCGAGTTCCTGGCGCACGCGTCCCAACTCCTCGATCACCGCTCCTTCGAGGTGGGCGACGCGGCTCTCCCTGAGGTGACGACGCATGGTCCCGACCATGCCGCCGGGCAGCTGGTGATGCTGGTAGCCGGCGTCGAACCCCTGCGGGCTGCCGCTCGGCAGTCCCTCCGCCTCCGCGAGACGGGTGAAGTAGCTCTCGAGCTCGGTCAGCGCCTCGGTATCGATTTGCACGGTATGACCCGATGCACGCAGGTTCGCGACCATTCGCCCGGCGGGCGGATTGGAGATGCCGTCGGCCGCCGCACCGGAGGCGCACTGCAGGGCGCTCACGCCCAGATCGGGCGCCTCGAGATAGGTGTGCTCGGCGAGACCGATCGTGCAGTGCGAATGCAGCTCGAGCGGCTTTCCGGCGATGCGCGCCTTGATCGCCGGAATCAGCGTTGCGGCACGCTTCGGGGACAACAGGCCGCCCGGATCCTTGATGTAGAGCGCATCGACATCCGCGCAGGCGGCAAGCCGGCTCGCGCGTTGCGCATAGTACGCGTCGTCGTGGATCGGACTGATGGTGAACACGAGCGCGGCAATGACGTACTCGCCGCCGCCGGCCTTGATCATGCGGGCGCAGGCGATGTTCGCCTCCGCGTCGTTCATCGGGTCGGCCAGGCAGAAGCGCCGGATGCCGTTGCGTGCCAGGGCCTGGAAGGCAAGCGCCATGAACTCCGGGCTGGCCGTCTCCCAGGAGATGAAGCGAAAGCCGGTGGACATGAACTGCAGCGGGGTGCGGGGCGTGGCCGCGGCCATCAGCCGGATGCGCTCCCAGGGGTCCTCCCGCTTGTAGCGCACCGCCACCCCCATGTGGGTCGACGTCGTGAAGTCGATTGCCTTGAAGCCCACCCGGTCCATCACGGGCGCGATCGTCAGCGTCCTGGCGGTGTCGATGCCCAGTGCGGCCCAGACGCATTGGTTACCGTCCCGCAGGGACGTCTCGACCAGTTGAATGTCAGCCACAGCGGGCCTCCACGGTAAACGGCGCGCCGCCGAGCAGACGCGCCAGGAACCCTGTGTCGACGCCGCCGGTCTGGAACTCCGAGTTCGCGAGCACCGTCGAGTGGAATGCCAGGTTGGTCGCGACTCCTCGGATGCGGGTCGAGGCGATGGCGCGCCACATGCGCTCGAGCGCATCCTCGCGATCCACGCCGTGTGCGATGATCTTGGCCATCAGCGAATCGTAGAACGGCGGAATGCGCGCACCCGTCTCGATGTGGGTATCGACGCGAATGCCCTCCCCGCCGGGCCAGCGCACCGCGCTCGCGCACCCGGGGCTCGGCAGAAAATCACGCGCCGGGTCCTCGGCGTTGACGCGGCACTCGATCGCATGGCCGCGCCAGGTGACCTCGGATTGGCTCATCCGTAGTCCCTCGCCAGCCGCGATGGCGATCTGCTCGGCCACCAGATCGATGCCGGTAACCGCCTCCGTGACCGGATGCTCGACCTGGATGCGAGCATTCATCTCCAGAAAATAGAATTCGCCGCGCTCAAGGTCCACCAGAAACTCCACCGTGCCGGCGCCCCGGTACGCCAGGCGCGCTGCGAACCGGATCGCCGCCTCGTGCAGCCGCTGGCGCATGGACTCGGGCAGCCCCGGGGCCGGAGTCTCCTCGATGAGCTTTTGGTAACGGCGCTGTACCGAGCAATCCCGCTCCCCCAGATGGATGACGCGTCCCTGCCCATCACCGAGAACCTGAACCTCCACGTGCCGCCCGTGGCTGACGAAGCGCTCGACGTAGACTCGTGCGTCGCCAAAAGCCGCGCCGGCCTCGGATCCGGCCAGTTGCAGAGCGTGCGGCAACTCCGCGGCGCTCTCGGCACGCTTCATGCCGCGTCCCCCACCGCCACCGACCGCCTTGACCAGCAACGGAAAGCCGATTTGGCGGGCCAGCACCGCAGCGTCCTCGACGGAGGTGACGGCTCCTCCCGGAACCACCGGTACCTGCGCGGCCTGCGCCTGCGCGCGAGCGCGCAGCTTGTCGCCCACGGCCTCGATCTGCCCGGCGGTCGGACCGATGAAGACGATGCCGTGCTCCTCGCAGGCTCGGGCCAGCGTCTGGCGCTCCGAGAGAAATCCGTAGCCCGGATGAATCGCATCGGCGTGAACCGCGAGCGCCGCCGCAACAATCGTGTCGACCTTGAGGTAGCTGTCGCTTGCGCGCGAGGGACCGATGCACACCGTGCGATCGGCGAGTCGCGCTGGCACCGAGGCGCAGTCCACCTCCGAGGCCGCCAGAACCGCCTCGATTCCCAGGCGCCGACAGGTGCGGATAATGCGCAGTGCGATCTCGCCGCGGTTGGCGATCAGGATGCGACGTAGCGTCACGCGGCGGGGCCCTTGCGCACGCGCACCAGGGTCTGCCCGTACTCGACGAGAACACCGTCGTGCGCAGGGATCTCGACCACCGTCCCGCGGACTCCCGCCCGAACCGTGTTCATGAGCTTCATCACCTCGATGATGCCGATGATGGTCTGCTCCTCGACCACCGAGCCGATGTCGATGAACGGCGGCGCGCCGGGCTTCGGCGCCCGGTAGAACGTGCCGAGCAGCGGTGCGGCGACGTCCTGAGTGGATGTCCCGGCCGCACCGGCAACCGGCGCAGGTGCGGGCGCAGCCGCCGAAGCATCGTGCGCGGGCGGACCGACAGGTCGCTGTGCCGGAGGCCGCATCTCTTCGCCCGCCGCTCCGTTGCGGCGCACACTGAGCTTCAGGCCATCGAGCTCCAGGGTGAGCTCGTCGAACTCCGATGCCTCGAGCAGCCGCGTGATCTCCGCGACGTCCTTTGCCGTAAGCGTCACCTGCGACCTCCGAAGATGGTCATGACATGGGCGAGAGGATTGCCGGCGGCGCGCGCCGCGGGCGCGGCCTCCTTCGAGGACCACACCGTCTCTGGCCGACTCTGCAGCAAAAGCACCTCGCCGCTGGTCCGCTCGACCGCCCACTCGATATCCTGAGGACAGCCGTAGTGGCGCTCGACACGCCGCGCAATGTCGCGCAGCGTCTGCAGTTCCTCGTCATTCAGACACGGCGCGCCACGGGATGATTGCGGTACCGGGCGCGCCTCGATCCCCCCGCCGGCCGCCGGCGCATGGCATATCGCCTTGTCGGAAATCTCTCGCGCCGTGATCTCACCGGTGACCTTGCCAACAACCCAGCGATCCGGCGTCACCTCGCCCCCGACGACGGCTGAGCCGAGCCCCCACGCGCCCTCGACGGTGATCACCGAGCGGTCGCCGCTCGTCGGACTGCGCGTGAACATCACCCCCGCGGTGCGCGCATCGACCATGGCCTGGACCACCACTGCCATGGCCACCGCCTGTTCCGGCAGATTCCGGCTGCGGCGGTAGCTCACCGACTCAACCGAGTACAGGCTCGCCCAGCAGCTGCGCACCCGCTGCAGGGTCTGGCCCAGATCCGGCACCCACAAATAGGTGTCTTGCAGCCCCGCGAAACTGGCATCGGCCGCATCTTCCGTGGTCGCCGAGGAGCGCACGGCGAGTGCCCGATCGTGCGCACCGCAGAGCCGGGCGTGGGCCGTCTCGATCTGTTCGCGCAAGTCCGCGGGCAGCGGCGCCTGCTCCAGGCGGCGGCGCACCGCTTCGCAACAGGCCGTGACTGCGGACAGATCTTCGCCGCGCAGAGACTCGATGCGCCGGCGCACTGGGTACTCGGCCTCGATCGCCGCGAGGAAGCGCTCGAACGCCGCCGTTCTGACCACGAATCCCGGCGGAACGGCAATGCCCGCGCCCTGCAGCTCGCCGAGGCTCGCCCCTTTGCCTCCGACGTGTGGCCGCGCACTGAGATCGACGTCGGCGAACCAGCTGATGTAACTCATGGAACTACAGCAGGGTGACCACGCCCCGGCCACCGTCGACCCGGACGCGCTGGACGTCCCGAATACGCGACGTCGCGGTTCCAGTCCCGACGACCGCCGGCAGACCAAACTCACGCGCGACGATCGCCGCGTGGCTCATTGAGCCGCCGATGTCGGACACCGCGCCTGCGATCTTCTGGAAGATCGGCGCCCAGGTGGGATTGGTGATCTGGCAGACCAGGATGTCGCCGGCCTGAAGCCGACCGATTTCCTGCACCGACTTCACGACGCGCGCCGTGCCTTCGACGATGCCGCTCGAGGCAGCAAAGCCGCGGATCTCGTTGCCGGCATCGTCGCTGCCGGCCTTCAGCCAGGTGTCGAGGCTCTCGCGGGTGATGCCCCAGAGCATGACAATGGCCGGGTCGTCGATCACATCGGGTACCGGCCCCAGCGCGGGCGGACTCTCGTGCCGGGCCCACTGCTCGATGGCCGCGCGTCGCTCGGCGATGAGCGCCGGCCAGTGCGCCGGTCCCCGCGGAGCCGAGCCGGTCGACCAGGCGTTCATCAGATCGATGATGGCCGATTCGAGCTCATAGTGAGTCAGGTGGAAGACGTCCTCGGCCTGCGCGAAGAAGCCGTTATCCGCGAGCAGCGCGCCGAACTCGCGAATTTTGTTGAAGAACAGATTGGTGTACCAGTGCTCGCAGTAGAACTTGTGCCCCTCGACGTAGGGGAACACGCGGTGCGC
>JAJXWE010000072.1 GCA_021781775.1 Pseudomonadota bacterium
AATTGACGACCACGTCGATCGCCAGGGATGGGAACTCCGCCCGCAGACGCTCAACCACCTCGAGCGCGGGATCGTCCTGATCGAGTACACCGAATACAACCTGATATTCGTGGAAATCCTGTGCGCAGAAGGATCGAAGGTTCTCGTACAGCCCGGGCTCCGGACCACACAGCGGCTTCAGCACCGATACCGGGGGCAGCCGGGTCATCTCGGCGCGGCGGGCGCGCCAATGCCATACCAGAACTGCGGTCAAGGTGACGATGCTGTAGCCGGCTGCCACTCCCAAACAGATGAATCCGAGTAGACAGATGGGTCCAGCGATGTCGGTCACGGGCGTCTCGGTGGGGCTGCCGCTAGCGAGATCCTGGGGGCTCGCCGCGTAACCGGCTCGGAGCTCGATCCGGTAGTTGCTCGAGGCCATCCGCCGCGCAAGCGCACAAACGGTCGCCGATGCCCCTGCTTTGAGTATGCCCGAACACTGCTCGAGCAACGTGTGCTGAGTTCATGACGTACTTAAGCTCGGAAGCGGAGCGCCCCCGTCTCTCCCCTCTTCACTCGCGCCTTAGTTTGGCAGCTCCGTGTCAAGCCGGCAACCGCCGCACAAGTCTTCTCGAGCTGCCGCATCTGCGGTTCGTCAGGGCAGCGCCCAGCTTACACCGACCGACAGCAGATCCGGATCGCCACCACCGATGTTTCGATTTGCATTAATTCGGTCATATTCGAGCCTCAGGGCCAGGGGCCCCAATTTCCACTGGGTGCCCGCACCGTAGGCGAAGCTCCATCCCGACGTGGAACTGCTTGCGCTGCCGGGAAACGGCGAACAGAGGTTCAAATCGCACGCGATCGGTGTGCGGTAGTCCCAGCTCTTATGCAGGCGAGCGATGCCCACCTTGGCATACAGGTCCCACCAGGGTTGCAGTGGCAGGTAGCCGACGACAAACCCGGCCACTGCACTGCCGGAGGCCTGCAGGCTCGATTGCTGGTTCGAGGGTCCGGCGGCCGGGGTGAACACGTCCCGGTGCGCCTTGCCGAAGTCGAAATACTCCACTTCGGCCCCCAGATATCGCGTGGGTCGCACGCCCAGGAAGACATCCCAGCCGAGCGCGCCATGCGAGAGTCCGATATTTCCGGTCGCAGCTTCAGGGGCCTGCCGCACCGTCGCGGAGCCTACGCCAGCGCCGACGTACACCCCGCGCGTGCTCTCTTGAGCGCGGGCTCCGGGAGCGGACACGGCAAGACACAAGAAAACAACCAGTGCGGTCAGTATCCTTTCCAGCTTCATGGGTTCCGCTCCGGGTCGTTCTGGCTTCTGCTCGGCTGTCGCGTGCGGTTGCGTGGTGCGCATCAGTGTAGCCGGTTTTGTCTCACCAGGCGCCGGCCCAGTTGCTCGAGCGGCGATGTAACGTTTGCGGATCCGCTCAGAGCTCAGCGCTGATACGCCGGTGCCGACCCATGGTGAAACGCCTACTGAAATGGATTGCGCACGCGCACAAGACCGTAGAGGCGCTCCGCCTCGAAGTCTTCCGAGCAGACCGTATCCCGTCTGCGCTCATCGGCATCGCTCCACTGACGCGCGTCATGCCACGACCGTCTGTACAGCGCCACGCGGTGCGCGCGCCGGATCGCGCTTCAAATCCCGCCTCGATCGTCGCCTCTGCTTCCGGGCGTCTGCGCGCCCGACTGCTCAGACCAGACGCGGAACGCCTGCACCGCCCAGTCAATGAACGCACGCACGCGCGGCGAGCGTTGACGGCTCTTGGGATACAGAAGCGACACGGGGGTCGGCGAAGGCGGCGTGCCCTCGAGGACCGCGATCATGCTGCCGCTCTCGAGCTGCGCCCGCAGCGCATATCGGGGCACCTGAATCAGACCCATGCCGAGAACGCCGGCAGCCCGGTAGCTTGCCGCCCCGTTGACCGAAAATGGGGTCGGCAGCATCACGTGCCGCATGGCACCCTGCACCGTGAACTCCAGCGGCAGCACGCCTCCGGTGGCCGAGGAGCGAAAGCCGACCATGAGATGCTCCTGCAGCGCGTCCCAGCGAAGCGGCAGGCCGTGGCGGGCCACGTAGGCGGGCGCGACGGCTGTGATTTCCGGGAGCAGCGCCACGCGCCGGGCCACCAGATCACTGTCGCGAAGTTCCCCGGCGCGAAGCACACAGTCGACCCCCTCGCGCAGGAGGTCCACGAACCGCTCGCCTTCGCTCATGTCGATCTCGATGCCCGGATAGCGCTCGAGGAAGCGCGGCAGTCCGGGCAGCAGCACCGACCGCGCGAGATCGCCCTGTACGTCCAGCCGCAGCCGGCCTTTGGGCTTCGCGCCGCGCAAGGCGCCCTCCACCTCCTCGATCTGCGCCAGGATGGCGAGGCAGTTGCGGTAATAGCTCTCGCCGTCCGGCGTCGCACTCACTTGCCGGGTGGTCCGCTCCAGCAGGCGTACGCCCAGCCGCGCCTCGAGCCGCTTCAGCACATCCGTCACCGTCGAGGCGGGAAGATCGAGCTCGCGCGCTGCGGCGCTGAAGCTCTTCAGCTCCACGATCCGCGTGAATACGCGCATGCCGTCCAGTCGGTCCATTGTTCGTCTCCATCGGATAATGTAACCAGATGCTCGCAGATTATCCGGACGGCAGAAATGACTATCGTTCCGCTCCGTCAGCCCCTCGCCCCGTTGCAGGAGAAAGTCATGAACCGAATTGCACTGATCACTGGAGCCAGCCGTGGTCTCGGCCGCAGCACGGCCCTCGCCCTCGCCAGCCGGGGCGTCGACATCATCGGCACCTATCACAGCCACCGGACCGAGGCAGATGCGACCCGCGCGGAGATCACCGGTCTCGGCCGCAAGGCCATCATGCTGCCCCTCGATGCCGGACAGGCGGCTACCTTCGGCGCGTTCGCCGCCGAGGTCACAGCGGCGCTCGCGACAACCTTCGGCCGGCCGAGCTTCGATTACCTCGTGAACAATGCCGGGATGGGCGCCCACGCCCCCTTCGCCGAGACCACCGAGGCCCAGTTCGACAGCCTGATGAACGTGCATCTCAAAGGCGTGTTCTTTCTGACGCAGGCGCTGCTGCCTCATCTGGCCGATGGCGGACGCATCGTCAATATCTCGAGCGGACTCGCGCGCTTCACCTTTCCGGGCTACTCGGCTTATGGTGCAATGAAGGGCGCCATCGAGGTGCTCACCCGTTACCTGGCGCGGGAGCTCGGTGCGCGGGGCATTGCGGTCAACGTCGTCGCGCCCGGCGCGATCGCGACCGATTTCGGCGGCGGCCGCGTGCGCGACGACAAGGCGCTCAACGCGTTCGTTGCCTCCGTGACAGCGCTCGGCCGGGTCGGCGTGCCGGAGGATATTGGCCCGGCCGTTGCCGCCCTCCTCGGCGACGACAACCGCTGGATCACCGGCCAGCGCATCGAGATCTCAGGGGGAATGTTCGTCTGAGGATGTTGTCCCCGGAGCTGCGGACCCTGGTGTGCCGCAGCGCCCGGTGAGACATTCGCGCAACCCAACGGCGGCGCGATGCTGGCCGGCCACAGTCCTGGGCGTGATTGTCGTGGCAGCCGCGATCATTCCTATGAGTTACTTCATAAAGTAACGCTATATTTATGAGAAATATTGTTATTATTTTTGAACTCCCAGCCCTACTGCCACTGCGGTAAGGCATCCCGCCGCTGGCCGCAAAATCAATGTGTCATCATGCCCCGGCAGTCGTCGCACGGCGGTGCATTGGGATTCGGGGGCACGGCGGCGAGTCGCCGAGGCAGCCCGACGCCGTTGCGGCCCGTAGGCCCCGAGTGAGTGAGGATCGATGTGCGATCAAGATGACTTGGAGGCGATGGACTACGCCGGCAGCGCCAAGCTGTCACGCCGGCAGTTCGGCGTCCTCGCGGCCGGCGCCGGCCTGGTGTCGCTGTGGTCCCGGCGGGCGCGCGCCGCAGAGGTGACAGGCGCGCCGGTCACCGTTCGCACGACCGATGGGTTGTGCGATGCCTATTTCACTCATCCGCGCACGGGCGTGCACCCCGGCATACTCATGTGGCCCGACATCTTCGGCCTGCGCCCGACCTTCGAGCGCATGGCGGATCGTCTTGCGGAGTCCGGATACGCTGTCCTGGTGGTCAATCCGTTCTACCGGACCCGGCGTGCCCCGACCTCCCCTCCCGACGCGGACTTCAGCAATCCGGCGACGCGCTCGATGTTGCTCGATCTGATGCACAGCCTGACGCCCGAGCACACCGTCACGGATGCGCGCGCATTCGTGCCGTGGCTGGACGAGCAACGCGCCGTCAGCCGGTCACGCAAGATGGCGAGCACCGGGTACTGCATGGGGGGTCCGTTCACCCTGCGCACCGCGGCGGCGTTCCCGGAGCGCATCGGCGCCGGAGCAACGTTTCATGGTGCCGCACTCGTGACCGACCGGCCCGACAGTCCGCACCGGCTCATTCCCGAGATCCGCGCTGAATATCTCATGGCCATTGCGGCCAGCGACGATCGCAAGCAGCCCGACGCCAAGCTCATGCTTCGCGAGGCCTTCGCGCGAGCGCACCTGGCGGCCGAGATCGAGGTCTACCCGGGCACCCAGCACGGCTGGTGCGTACCGGATTCGCGCGTCTACGACGCGGCGCAGGCCGAGAAGGCGTGGGTCCGACAGCTCCTGCTGCTGAAGCGGGCACTGGCCTGATCCACCCGCGCGGGACGTGCGCGGGGCATCGTGATCGCATCAACCAAATGCGACCTCGAAGTCCGGATCGACATGTTCGGCCCAGGCGAGCAGTCCGCCCTCCAGATGTCCCGGCGCGGTGATCCCGGCGCGCCGCGCCAGAGCGCAGGCGGCGAGGCTGCGCCCGCCAGAGCGGCAGACAAAGATCGGCGCATCGTCTGGCGCGAGCTCGGCGATACGCCACTCGAGCTCTCCGAGCGGAATGTTGCGCGCACCTGGCAGATGCCGTGTGGCGAACTCCCAAGACTCGCGCACATCGATCAGCACGAGGGGTACGGCGTGCCCCGCGTCCGCATCCAGCAACACCCTCAGCCCGATGGCACTCAGCCGTCGCGCCGGCTCCAACCCGCCCGACCCGCACACCACGCCGCTGTCCTCAGGGGCCTTGATCTCGGCCGCATCGCCGCAGGCACGGCAGTCACCGCGGCGGCTCACCGGCAGCGCGGTGAACGTCACTGTCAGCGCGTCGTACGTCAGCAGCCTGCCGACCAGCGGCTCACCGGCGCCACTCGCCAGCTTCACCGCCTCGCTCGCCTGCAGTGTGCCGAGCACACCGGGTAAAACCCCGAGCACTCCGGCGTCGGCGCAGCTCGCCGCCGTCCCCTCGGGCACGCTCGGAAACAAGCATCGGTAGCACGGTCCCCTGCCCGGGATGTAGGTCATCGCCTGACCCTCGAACCGGTGGACGGCTGCCGTGACGAGCGGCTTGCCGAGCAGGACACACGCATCGTTGACCAGGTAGCGGGTACTCAGCCGGTCGCTGCCGTCGAGCACGATGTCGTATTCGCCGATGATCTGGCGCACGTTGTCCGTGTCCAGAGTCAGCGCGTGAGCTCGCACCTCGATGTCCGGATTGAGGGCGAGCAGCCGCTCGCGGGCGGCCTCGACCTTCAACCGTCCCAAGTCCGCGCTGGCAAACAGGACCTGCCGCTGCAGGTTCGACAGCTCCACGCGATCGAAATCCACCAGGCCGAGTGTGCCGATGCCCGCGGCCGCCAGATACAGGGCAGCCGGGCAGCCAAGTCCGCCCGTGCCGATCACCAGCACGCGCGTGGCCTTGAGCCGTTGCTGGCCGGACAGTCCGATCTCGGGCAGATTCAGGTGTCGCTGGTAGCGTGCGCGCTCCTCGGCCGAGAGTCCCATCGCTCAGCCTCCGGTCAGCGCGCAGATCACGTGCACGGTGTCGCCGGCGAGCACGGGTTCGGCAAGTTCGCCGACTTCACGCGTGTTGACGTAGAAGCGGATGTGCGGACGGATGCGCTCCTGCTCGTCGACGACACGGAAGCGGATTCCGGCGAAGCGGGCCTCCAGGCTGCAGAGCACCTCGGCGAGCGTCGCACCCTCGGCGTCGACGCGCTGCACGCCCCGGGTGTAGGAACGTAACGGGCTCGGAATGCGGACCGTGCAGCTCATGGGGCAATCACGCGGCGGCGCCTAACGGGCATGCGTCACGGAGTAGATCTCCGGCAGATGGCGCGCAATGCACCGCCAAGCCTCGCCGTCGTTCGTGCTCACCCACACTTCCCCGCCGGTCGTGCCGAAGTACAGCCCGACCCGCGGGACCTGGCCGTCGGTGCACATCGCCTGGCGCAGCACCGTGAGCCAGGCCTGCGATTTCGGCAACCCGGCATCGAGTCGGCGCCATCGCTTGCCGCCGTCCGCGGTGCGAAACACCGCCGGGCGGCCATCAATCGAGGTACGTGGCCAGACCGTCTGTCCGTCCATCGGGAGGACCCACGCGGTATCAGGATCGGTCGGATGGAGGACGATCGGAAAGCCGATGTCCCCGATGCGCTTGGGCATGGCCCGCCCGATGCGCACCCAGCGTCGCGCCGGACGGTCGAGCCGATAGATACCACAGTGATTCTGCTGGTAGAGCCGGTCGGGCGCGAGCGGATGCAGTGCGACGCAGTGCGGGTCGTGTCCGAACGGAGCCTCGGGGTCAGGGAGAAATTCCGCGGCGCAACCTTCGTTGAGGGGTGTCCAATCACCTCCGCCGTCGAGCGATTCGAACACCCCGCCGGAGGAGATCGCCAGATACAAGTGTGTCGGATCGCGGGGGTCGACGATGATCGAGTGCAACAATTCGCCATCGGGTGTGCCGAAGCCCACCCACTTCGAGCGCATCGGATGATCGTTGAAGCCGGCCACCGGCTCCCAGCACTCCCCGCCGTCCTCGCTGCGGAACAGACCGGCCGGGGACGATCCGGCGTACCAGCTGCCGGGCTCGCTGGCGTGACCGGGCGTGAGCCAGAAGACCTTCTGCACGGCGCGAGGCGCCTCCCGGTCGGCCGCCCGGCGAAACGCCGGCGGCTGTGCCGCTTCGCGCCACGTGCGGCCGCGGTCGCCGGAACGGAACACCGTCGGTCCGAGGTGTCCGGTCTTGGCCGCGATCAACACCGTGCGCGGATC
>JAJXWE010000073.1 GCA_021781775.1 Pseudomonadota bacterium
TCGGCGGCCCGCTCGTATTGGAGTGCTTCGGCCGCCGCCTGCATCCGGTGCTTCAGCAGCGAGTTGACCTCCTCGCTGCGCCCCTCGAGCACCTTGACCGCCGCCTCCACGTCCTGCGCATATGCCTCGCGACCGATCAGGCCGACGCAAGGAGCCGAGCAGCGGCCGATCTGATGCTGCAGGCACGGGCGACTGCGGTGCGCGAAGAAACTATCGCGGCAGTTGCGGATACGGAAGAGTTTCTGCAGCTGATTGAGCGTCTCGCGCACCGCGGTGCTGCTCGGAAAAGGACCGAAGTAGCGCGAGCCCGGCGCGCGTGCGCCGCGATAAAGCGACAATCGAGGAAAGTCGTGGGCGGTTCCGAGCAGGATGTAGGGATAACTCTTGTCGTCGCGCAGCACCACGTTGAAGCGGGGTCGGTGCGCCTTGATCAGGTTATATTCGAGCAGTAACGCCTCGATCTCCGAGCGGGTGACCGTGACCTCCATGTCCGCGATGAGTTGCACCAGTGCCTGGACCTTGGGGCTGACGTTGCTGCCGCTGAAATAGCTGCCGACCCGATCCTTCAGGCTGCGCGCCTTACCGACGTAAAGCAGCGTATGTTCACGATCGAACATGCGATAGACGCCGGGCCGGCGCGGCAGCGCCGCCACGAAGGTCTTGGAGTCGAATGCCGAGTTCACCCGCTCATTCTAAACGCCCGCAACCTCGCAGGCGCGCGCCACGACCGCTGCGAACATGGCCGCCGTCAGCCGGCGGGTCGAGGTGTTGTACCGGCTGCAATGATACGAGTCGAGCAGCGTTCGACCCTCCTGCAGGGCATGTTCGCGCCCGTGACCGAACGGAAATGCCGCGGGCTTCAATCCGCTTGCCCGCAGAAACGCCTCGTGAGCGATGCGCCCGAGGGCGAGCACCACCCGCACACGTCTCATCTGCTCAAGCTCGGCGCGAAGATAGCCGTTGCACGTGCGGATCTCCTCGGGAGTCGGCTTGTTCTGGGGCGGGACGCACTTGACCGAATTGACGATACGGGTGTGGCGTAGCTTCAGCGCGTCGTCGCGGGTCTCGGACTGCGACCGGGTGGCGAGTCCCGCATCGTAGAGCGTCTGGTACAGCAGGATGCCGGCGTAATCGCCGGTGAACGGCCGGCCGGTTCGGTTCGCCCCGTGCAGGCCGGGGGCGAGCCCCACGATCAGGATACGGGCATCGGCCGCGCCGAACGATGGCACCGGACGCGCCCAGTAATCCGGGTACCGTCCGCGCACCAAGTCAAGAAACCCGGCCAGCCGCGTGCAGCGGCTGCAGTCCGGGTCGTACAACGCCTTATCGGTCATCCATGTGACTGACGATAGCCGAGGCAAAGCCTGAGCAGCTCATGAGCGTCGCACCCGGAATCAGCCGCTGCAGATCCTCCTCGACGCTGCGGCGTGCCGCCAGCTCGCGCTTCGGCGCCTTGATCGCCTCGCGCAGGCGCGCCAGATCGTAGGTCAGCTCCTTGTGCGCGATGGTATTGGTCACGCCCTTGATGATCAGGTCCGCGGCCTCCGTCCACTCGAGATAGCGCAGCATCATCTCGGCCGAGAGAATGAGCGAACCGGGATTGACGCGGTCCTTGCCCGCGAAGCCCGGCGCAGTCCCGTGCGTCGCCTCGAACACCGCGAGTCCGTCGCCAATGTTGCCGCCCGGAGCGATGCCGATGCCGCCGACCTGAGCGGCCAGCGCATCGGAGACGTAATCGCCGTTGAGGTTGAGCGTGGCGATGACATCGTATTCCTCGGGCCGCAACAGCACCTGCTGCAGGAAGTTGTCCGCGATCACGTCCTTGATGACGATATCGGTCCCGGTAAGGGGGTTGACGAACTTCATCCACGGTCCGCCGTCGATCGGCTCGGCGCCGAACTCCTCCTTGGCGAGCTGGTAGCCCCAGTTGCGGAATGCCCCCTCCGTGAACTTCATGATGTTGCCCTTGTGCACCAGGGTCACCGACACCCGATCGTTGTCGATCGCGTACTGGATCGCCTTGCGAATCAGGCGCTGGCTGCCTTCCTTGGAAACCGGTTTGATGCCGATCGCCGAGCTCGCCGGGAAACGGATCGCCGTGACACCGAACTCCTTCTGCAGGAAGGCGATCAGCTTGTGCACGTCGGCCGAGCCGGCCGGCCACTCGATGCCGGCGTAGATGTCCTCGGTGTTCTCGCGGAAGATCACCATGTCGGTCAGGCTGGCATCGGCCATGGGGCTGACGACCCCCGGGAAGTAACGGATCGGACGCACGCAGGCGTACAGGTCGAGCGTCTGGCGCATCGCGACATTCAGCGAGCGGATGCCCCCACCGATCGGTGTGCCGAGCGGCCCCTTGATCGAGACCACGAAATCGCGCAGCGCGTGCAGGGTCTCTTCGGGGAACCACTCCCCGTAGCGCGCATTGGCCTTCTCCCCGCAGAACACCTCCATCCAGCAGATGCGGCGACGGCCCCCATAGGCCTTCTCGACCGCCGCGTCCACGACGCGCAGCATGGCGGGCGTGACATCGACGCCGATGCCGTCGCCCTCGATGAACGGGATGATGGGATGATCCGAAACATTCAACGAATGATCGGGGTTAACAGTAATCTTGCGGCCCGTGGCGGGCACGCTGATGTGCTCGTAGTGCATGAGCGCATTCTACCGGCAATCCCTGCGGTTCATGCGCATTCGTCATGCAAATCGCCGGACGGTTCACGGCCTCCGACGCGCCCGGCCTCAGAACTGCACGAGCCTGCGGTTCTGGCTGCGCTCGGCGATGAGCATGGCCAGTTCGAGCGCCTGTTCATGGTTCAGGCGCGGATCGACGGTGGAACGGTAGGCACGCTGCAGATCGGCGTCGGTGAGCCCGCGCGCACCACCGGTGCACTCGGTCACATCGTCACCCGTGAGCTCGACGTGAACGCCGCCGAGACGCGAGCCGTGCTCGGCATGGATCCGGAAAGCCAGGTCGACTTCCTTCAGAATGTTCTCGAACCGCCGCGTCTTCAGTCCCGCGGTGCTCGTCTCGGTATTGCCGTGCATCGGATCGCAGACCCACAGCACCGTCTGGCCGCTCTGGCGCACCGCGTCGATCATCTTCGGCAGCGCCGACTCGATGTCCTTCACCCCGAAGCGGTGGATCAGGGTCAGCCGGCCTGGCTGATTCTGCGGATTGAGGGTGGCGATCAGCCCCTGCAGCCATGCGGCGTCCATCGCCGGACCGATCTTGATCCCCATGGGATTGGAGATGCCGCGGAAGAACTCCACGTGCGCCCCATCGAGCTTGGCGGTGCGCATGCCGATCCACGGCATGTGCGTCGAGAGGTTGTACCAGCGGTCCTGCCGCGGAATGTACCGGGTCTGGGCCTGCTCGTAGAGCAGGTGCAGTCCCTCGTGGCTGGCGAAGAAATCCACCAGGGTCGCCTCATGCACCCGCCGGCCGCTGATGCCCTCGAAGAAATCGAGCGAATCGCCGATCGACTGCACGATGCGCTGGTAGGCGTCCTTCAGCGGTGCGTGCTTGACGAAACCAAGGTCCCAGTATTCGGGGTGGTGCAGGTCCGCAAACCCGCCCTCCACCAGCGCACGGGCGAAGTTCAGCGTCAGCGCCGCGCGCTCGTAGCCGCGCAGCAGCAGCTGCGGATCGGCCTGGCGCGCCTCGGAGGTGAACTCCGGCCGGTTGACCAGATCGCCCCGGAAGCTCGGCAGCGTCACGCCGTCACGCGTCTCGGTATCGGTCGAGCGCGGCTTGGCATACTGCCCGGCCATGCGCCCGACACGAATGATCGGCTTCTTCAGCCCGTGCAGCAGCACCAGGCTCATCTGCAGCAGGATCTTCAGCTTTTTTGCGATTGAGTCCGATTCGCAATCAGCGAAGGTCTCGGCGCAATCGCCGCCCTGCAGCAGAAACGCCTGCCCGCGCTGGGCCGCCGCCAGACGCTCGCGCAACGCCTCGATTTCCCAGGACACGACGATGGGTGGCAGCCGGGACAATTCGGCCACAACCCGCTCGAGCGCCGCCGGATCGTCATAGACCGGCTGCTGCTGCGCAGGTTTGCTCTGCCAGCCAGCCGGATGCCAGGAAGTGCCTTCGGGAGAACGCATGGTATGAGCGATGCTAGCACGGACTGGCGCCGGCGGCGCGAGTGGAGGAAAATTGTGGTTTTCACTCTTGGATTCGAGGGCGACATGCATCGTGTTTTGATTCTCGGCGCCGGCAAGATTGGCGCACTGATTTCCGGGCTGCTGGCGAATTCGGGCGCCTACCAGGTTGATCTGGCTGATGTGGACGGCGCTGTCGCCGAGGCCGTCGTGCGGGCCCACGGTCTGAAGGGCATGAACGCATTCGGGCTCGACGCCAAGAGCCGCGAGGCGCTCGACCGTCATCTCGCCGCCCATCCGGTGGACGCGGTGATCTCGAGTCTGCCCTTCTACTGCAACGTGACGGTTGCCGAGGCGGCCCGGCACGCCAACATTCACTACTTTGACCTGACCGAGGACGTGGCCGTCACCCGCGCCGTGCGTACCATTGCGTCGGGGTCCTCCAAAGCCTTCGTCCCGCAATGCGGCTTGGCGCCCGGCTTCATCAGTATCGCCGCGGCCGAGCTGATCACCCACTTCCAGTCGCTGCGCGCGGTGAAGCTGCGCGTCGGTGCCCTGCCGCAGCATCCGAACAACGTGCTCAAGTACTCCCTCACCTGGTCGACCGAGGGACTGATCAACGAGTACGGCAATCCCTGCCAGGCCATCGTCGATGGACACAGCGTCGATGTCGCGCCGCTCGAGGGCCTCGAGGAAATCGAAATCGACGGCACGCTCTATGAGGCATTCAACACCTCCGGCGGTCTCGGCTCGCTCGCCGAAACCCACGGCGTCGCCGTCGAATCGATGAACTACAAGACCATCCGCTACCCCGGGCACTGCGAGCAGATGCGTCTGCTCATGAACGACCTGAAGCTCAATCAGGATCGGGGCACGCTCAAGCGCATTCTCGAGCATGCCGTGCCGCAGACCCTGCAGGACGTCATCATCGTCTATGTCGCGGTCACCGGCATGCAGGACGGACAGCTGCGCGAGGAGAACTACGTCAATAAGATCTACCCGCAGCTCATCGGCGGGCGGCTCTGGTCGGCGATCCAGGTCACCACCGCCGCGGGCATCACCGCTGTGGTCGATCTGGTGCTCGAGCAGCCCGAGCGCTACCAGGGCTTCGTAGCGCAGGAGCAGTTCCGCCTGCCCGAGATTCTCGCCAACCGCTTCGGGCGCCACTACGCGCCGGGCGGCACCAAAGAGGTGTCGGCCGAGATCATCGTCGCGGGCAAGACCGGCCGGCAGCGCTCGCAGAACGCCCACAAGGCGGCCTGAGGCATGAGCCCCTCCATCGACATCGCCGCGCTGCTCACGCGGCTTGGCCTCGAGGCCGAAAATCCCGGGGCCTGCTCGGGCCCCGGGCAGTGGCGCGCCGGCGGCCGGCTGCTCGCAGTGCACAATCCGGCAACCGGCAAGGCGCTCGCCACCGTGCGCACCGCCGATGTGGCCGACTACGAGGCGGTGATGCGCTCGGCGCTCGAGACGGCCGTCCTATGGCGCAACGTGCCCGCCCCGAAACGCGGCGAAGCGGTCCGCCTAGTCGGCGAAGCGCTGCGCGCCGTCAAGAGCGATCTCGGCGCGCTGGTCTCGCTCGAGAACGGCAAGATCCTCGCCGAGGGCCTCGGCGAAGTGCAGGAGATGATCGACATTGCCGACTTCGCCGTCGGTCAGTCGCGCATGCTCTATGGGCTCACGATGCACTCGGAGCGTCCCGGACACCGCATGTACGAGCAGTGGCACCCGCTCGGGGTGGTCGGCATCATCTCGGCATTCAACTTCCCGGTCGCCGTTTGGTCGTGGAACGCGTTTCTCGCCGCGATCTGCGGCAACGTGTCTGTGTGGAAGCCCTCACCGAAGACTCCGCTCACCGCGATCGCCGTGCAGAAGCTCGTCAATCGCGTGCTCGAGCAGCACGGGCTGCCGCCGGTGTTCCAGCTGTTCATCGATGCCGGCGCCGAACTCGCCACGCGCTTCGTCGATGACCGTCGCGTCGCGCTCGTCTCCTTCACGGGCTCAACCCCCGTCGGTCGCAAGGTCGGGGAGCGCGTGGCGGCACGGCTCGGCAAGAGCCTGCTCGAGCTCGGCGGCAACAATGCGATCATCGTCGACGAAACGGCGAGCCTCGAGCTCGCGGTGCCCGCCATCGTGTTCGGCGCTGTCGGCACGGCCGGACAGCGCTGCACCACCACCCGGCGCGTGTTCGCGCACCGGGGCATCGCCGCCGAACTCGAGCGCCGCCTGGTCAGCGCGTATCGGCAGGTGAGGATCGGCGATCCGCTCGATCCGAACACGCTCATGGGTCCGCTGATCGATACGCATGCGGTCGATCGGTTCAAGACTGCGGTCGCCGCGGCACAGGCCGCAGGCGGCGAGCTACTCGCCGGCGGCCAGGTGCTCGAGCGGACGGGGCATTTCGTCGAGCCGACGCTGATCCGCGCCCGCAACGACTGGCCGGTCGTACAGAACGAGACGTTCGCGCCCATTCTGTATTTGATTCCGGTCGAGTCGCTCGAGGTGGCGATTGCCGAGCAGAACGAGAGTCACTATGGTCTTTCCTCGGCGCTGTTCACCGAGCGGCTGCGCGCGGCCGAGTCGTTTCTCGGCGCCTGCGGCAGTGACTGCGGCATCGCGAACGTGAACATCGGCACCTCGGGCGCAGAGATCGGCGGGGCATTCGGCGGTGAGAAGGACACCGGCGGAGGCCGCGAATCCGGCTCCGATGCCTGGAAGGCGTACATGCGTCGTCAGACCAACACGATCAACTGGAGCGGCGCTCTCCCACTGGCGCAGGGCATCAAGTTCGAGCTGTAAATGTAGAGCGCGGGGTCCGCCAGGCGCGGACCCCGTGGCGGATGACCGGCCGCAATCAGGCCTCCGGGCCCAGTGCTACGACGGCGGCGCGCGCCAGCAGCGGCTCCTCGGCGACGCACAGCGTCCAGACGGCAATCGCACTGTTGACGGCGCTGATGCGTCCCTCCCGGCCCACGGCCGCCGCATTCGCCACGGTATCCAGGGCAA
>JAJXWE010000074.1 GCA_021781775.1 Pseudomonadota bacterium
CTCGACCAATGCGCAGCGCTTCCGCATCGATCCGGAGCTCGAGCGTCGCTATACGCTGCTCGACATCTCCGCGCCGACGCTGCCGCCGGACTTCGCGCGCAATCCGCACATTCACCGCTGCTTCGAGCTGCGGGCGCGCTGAGACGACCCGGACTCTTCCTCCGGCCGCCACGGCCGGCCCTGCTTCGTCTCGATGAATCCACGGATCAGTCGCCGCACGACCTGTGATGGTGTCGTGTCCTCTTCGGCGCACAGTCGCTCGAAGACGGCCTTTTTGCGCGGATCGATCAGCACAGTGAGGCGGGCGGTTCGCGTTTCGAGGGTCACGGGCGGATCCTATTCACATTTGATCTGCTTCCAATGATAATATGATGCATCTTCCGGTGCATCTTATGATCACCCTATCCCCCATGTTGCTCGTCGGCTGCGTCGCGCTCTTGCTGGGCTGGACGGTGATTGGGCTCGCCGGTCTGCTGCGACCGCGCAGCGTCGTCCTCGCCGGCCGTGTGCTATTTCCGCTCGGGGCGCTGCTCGGATTCGCCCTCGCAGTGCTCGCCGGGGCGAGCCTGCTCGGCGGGGGCATCGAGCGGCTGGTGCTGCCCGTCGGACTGCCCGGTCTGCCGGCGCATCTGCGGCTCGATCCGCTCTCGAGCGTCTTCCTGGTGCTGCTCGGGGCGGTCTCCGGCGGGATCTCGTTGTTCGCGGGTGGCTACTTCCGCGCCGGGGAGGGCGCAGCCCCCGGTCTGCTGTGCCTGCAGTACCACCTGTTCCTGGCCAGCATGGGGCTGGTGCTGCTTGCCGATGACGCCTACAGCTTCCTCGTGGCCTGGGAGGCCATGGCGTTGTCCTCCTACTTCCTGGTGACGACCCAGCACCGGCTCGCCGAGATCCGTCGCGCGGGATTCCTCTATCTGCTCATGGCGCATGTCGGGGCGATCTGCCTGCTGCTCGCGTTCGGGGTGCTGCAGGGCGGCAGCGGGCTGTTCACCTTCGCCGCCATGCGCGCGGCGCATCTGTCTGCGGGCTGGGCGGCCGCGGCTTTCCTGCTCGCGCTCCTCGGTTTCGGGGCCAAGGCCGGACTGGTGCCGCTGCACGTGTGGCTGCCGGAGGCACACCCGGCGGCACCCTCGCCGGTCTCGGCGCTCATGAGCGGCGTGATGCTCAAGACCGCCGTGTACGGCGTGCTGCGGGTCGGGCTCGATCTGCTCGGGCACCCGGTCTGGTGGTGGGGACTCGCGCCGCTCACCCTCGGGCTGCTCACGATCGTCTATGGGGCGCTGTTCGCGGCCGTGCAGACCGACATGAAACGCCTGCTCGCATACTCCTCGGTCGAGAACATCGGCATCGCCTTCACCGGCGTCGGTCTGACGATGGTTTTTGCCGGCTCGGGCATGCCAGCGGTGGCGGCGCTCGCCTTGTTGGCCACGCTCTATCACTGCCTCAACCACTCGTTCATGAAGAGTCTGCTGTTCCTCGGCACCGGGGCAGTGCTGCACGCCACCGGCGAGCGCAACCTCGGACGTCTCGGCGGGCTGATTCACCGCATGCCCTGGGTTGCGTGGCTGACGCTGATCGGGACGCTGGCGATCGCGGGTCTTCCGCCGCTCAATGGGTTCGTGTCGGAATGGCTGCTGCTGCAGTCGTTCCTGTTCGCCGATGGCCTGCCCCACGCGCTGGTGAATCTGCTGATCCCGATGGGCGCTGCACTCGTGGCGCTCGGCGCAGCGCTCGCCGGCTATGTCATGGTCAAGTTTTACGGCATCATCTTTCTCGGCCAGCCGCGCGAGGCCTCGCTGGTCCACGCCCACGACTGCGGCTGGCTCGAGCGGATCGGGCTCTTGTGGCTCGCGCTCGGCTGCGTTCTGCTCGGCCTGTTTCCGCTGCAGGTGATCGGGGCGCTCGGCGCGGTCACCACCCAGCTGGTCGGGACCGTCGTTCCGCAGGCCTCGCCCCATTGGTGGCTGCTCGCCCCGGTGCCCGGGCGCCCGGTCTCCTATGGACCGGTGGTGTTCCTGACAGCCACTCTCGCGGTGGTGCTCATGACGGCGCTGATCGTGCGCCTGACCTACCGTCAGCGCGTGCGGCGAGTCCCCGCCTGGGACTGCGGTTTCGGCACTCTTACGGCGCGGATGCAGGACACTGCCGAGGGGTTCGGACAGCCGATCCGACACATATTCCAACCGTTCTTCGAGATCGAGCGCGAGCTGCCTGCGCCTGCGGATCGCACGCCGCGCTATCGCATCGCCATCGCGGAGCGGATCTGGAAGCTTCTCTACGAGCCATTGGCCCGCGCCGTCGAGCGGCTCGCCAACACGGCCGCGCGCGTGCAGCAGGGGCGAATCTCGACCTACCTGCTCTACAGCTTCGCAACCCTGCTCGTCCTGCTGGCGGTGGCGATGGCCTCATGAGCGCGCTCGAGTGGATCACCCAGGTGCTCGAGGTGGCGGTGGCGCTGGCGGCGGCCCCCGTATTTCTCGGCTGGCTGAATCAGTGCCGGGCGTGGCTGCAGAACCGCCGTGCGCCGAGCATCTGGCTGCCCTACCGCAACCTGCGCAAGCTCTTCCACAAGGAGGCGGTGATCGCCGAGAACGCATCGCCGCTGTTTCGGATCGCGCCCTACGTCGTCTTCGGCGCAATGGCATTGGCCGCCGGAATCATCCCGTCAATGGGCACACAGCTGCCGCTGGTCGTCTCGGCGGACGCGATCGCCTTGGTCGGCTTGTTCGCCGGGGCGCGCATGTTCATGACGCTCGCCGCGATGGATGTCGGCACCGCGTTCGGTACGCTCGGCGCCCGTCGCGAGATGATGGTGGGGTTCCTCGCCGAGCCGGCGCTGCTGATGGTGATCTTCGTGGCCTCCATGCTCTCCTCGAGCACGGCGCTGCCGGTGATCACCCGCAACCTCGCCTCCGGGCACCTCGGCCTGTCCCCCGGGCTGGCCTTCAGCGCCGTCGCGTTCGTGCTGGTGCTGCTGGCCGAAAATGCGCGCATCCCGGTCGACAATCCAGCCACGCATCTCGAGCTCACCATGATCCACGAGGCGATGGTGCTCGAATATTCCGCGCGCCATCTGGCGCTGATCGAATGGGCCGCGCAGCTGAAACTATTCAACTACGTCTGCATCGGGTTCTCGCTGTTCCTGCCCTGGGGCGTGGCGCGTGCCCAGATCGGACCGCTCGGCCTGCTGGTGGCCATCCCGGCGCTCGCCGTGAAGCTGGCCGCCGCCGGTGCAGGGCTGGCGCTCATTGAGACGCTGTCAGCCAAGATGCGGGTGATGCGCATTCCGGAGTTTCTCGCCAGCGCATTCCTATTCGCGGTCCTGGGTCTGCTCGTGCACGTGCTGCTGGGAGCGTGACTGCGATGACACATCTGACTCTGGGACAACAGCTGCTCGATTCCTGCGCGGCGCTGCTGCTGCTGCTGTCTTTCGCGATGCTCTCGCAGCGGCGAGTGGTGACGCTCGTCAATCTCTACGCGATGCAGGGAGCGGTTCTCACGGCCGCGACGCTGCTGCTCGCGTGGCGGACGGGTGAGGGGCATCTTTATCTCTCGGCCGCGCTCACCCTCGGGTTGAAGGTGGCGCTCCTGCCCTGGCTGCTGCACCGGTTGATCCGCCGGCTCGGTGTGTACTGGGATACCGAGCCGCTGCTCAACGTGTCCGGAACCATGCTCGTGGGCCTCGTGATCGTGGTGTTCTCCTTCGCGTTGGCGCAACCGATTACGCTGCTCGCGAGCACTGCCACGCGCAGTGCCGTCGGGATCGCCGTGAGCGTGGTGCTGCTTGCTTTCCTCATGATGATCACGCGCCGCAAGGCCATGTCGCAGGTGGTGGGGTTCCTGTCGATGGAGAACGGCGTGTTCTTCGGCGCCATGAGCGCCAGTTACGGCATGCCGATGGTCGTCGAGCTTGGCGTCGCCCTCGATGTGCTGGTCGGCGTGCTGGTGCTTGGGGTGTTCTTCTTCCAGATCCGCGAGCGCTTCGAAAGCCTCGATCTGCATCACCTCGAGGCACTGAAGGAGCACGAGTAGGATGGAACTGCTGCTGCTGCTGGCCTTCCCGATCGCGGGTGCCGCCCTGCTCGGACTCTTCGGTGCGCATCGGCGCGCGCCGGAACTGAATGCCGCGTTGAGCCTGGCGACGCTCCTGGCCGCTTGCGCGCTTGCGGCCCGGGTGATCCGCCACGGCAATCTGCTGCTCGGGGCCGAGCAGTTCTACATCGATCCCTTCAACGTCTTCCTGGTGGCGCTGACGGCCTTCGTGGGGTTGACCACGGCGCTGTTCTCCCGTCCCTACATGCGCGTCGAACTCGAGCATGGCCGCGTCACGGTTGGGCGGTTGCGGCTCTACCACGCGATGTATCAGTTGTTCATGTTCACCATGCTGCTGGCGTTGACGACCAACAACATGGGGCTGATGTGGGTGGCAATGGAGGGCGCGACGCTCTCGACGGTCCTGCTGGTGACCCTGTACCGCACGCCGGAGAGCCTCGAGGCAGGCTGGAAGTACTTCATCCTCTGCGGTGTCGGCATCGCCCAGGCGCTCTTCGGGACCATCCTGCTGTATGTCGCGGCCGGCAAGGTGCTCGGCGCGCAGGGTATGACGGCGCTGCTCTGGACACATCTGGATGCGGTGAAAACGCAGCTCGAGCCAACGGTGCTGGCTCTGGCGTTCGTGTTCTTGCTCATCGGTTACGGCACCAAGGTCGGCCTGGTGCCGCTGCACAGCTGGCTGCCCGATGCGCACGCCGAGGGACCGACGCCGATCTCCGCCGTACTCTCCGGCCTGCTGCTCAACGTCGCGCTCTACGCGGTGGTGCGCAGCAAGGTCCTGGTGGAAGGGGCGCTGCACTCGCGGCTGCCTTCGATGATGCTCATGGGCTTTGGCCTGCTGTCGGTGGTGTTGGCCTCACTGCTGCTGTGGCGCCAGCGCGATATCAAGCGGCTGTTCGCGTATTCCTCCATCGAGCACATGGGCATTGCGACGTTCGCATTCGGGATGGGCGGCGCGGTGGCCAATTTCGCGGCACTTCTGCACATGACGGTGCACTCGCTGACCAAGTCGTCCATCTTCTTCACGGCCGGTCATGCCGCGCAGAAGGCCGGTACACAAATGATGGAGCGGATCCGCGGCCTCATCACCCTATCACCCACGGTGGGCTGGGGGCTGATGCTCGGCTCGCTCGCCATTCTCGGGGTGCCGCCCTTCGGAGTATTCGCCAGTGAGTTCCTCATTCTGACGGCCGCCATGCATGCGCAGCCCTGGGCCACCCCGATCCTCCTGGGGGCGCTGGCCGTTGCCTTCGCGGGGATTTTCTCCAAGGTGCAGCCCATGGTGTTCGGCGAGACCAACGGCCGTCGTCTGCCGCATCCGCCGGCGTTGCTGCCGGTATTCGCGCACCTGGCGATCGTGCTGATGCTGGGACTGTACATACCGCCGTACCTCGCCGAGTGGTATCGCGCCGCGGCGCATCTGATCGGAGGGCCTTAGCGATGGGCGCGCTGCGGCGCATCGCTAGGGGCGAGCCATGCCGTTGAGGCGTTGGTGGGAGCGTGCGCGAGCCGTCGCCGGGGCGCCCCTCGCCCGGGGCCTTGGGGTCGGCGAGGACGATTGGTTGCAGGTCGCGCGGGACGTGGCCGCCTCGGGCGGCACGCTGCTTTCCTTGTGGGCAAGTGACGATCCGACCGAGGGTCCGAGCATCTATGGCGCATATCTGACGGACCCGGGCGTACTGCTCGTCGAGCTGGCGCTACGGGCCGCGGTGCAGCCGGAGTACCCGGGACTCGAGGAGATCTTTCCGGCGGCATCGCGGCTGCAGCGGGTGGCATTCGAGATCGGCGGCGTGCGCGCGAGCGACCCGGACCGACGGCCCTGGCTGGATCATTCGGCACCCTACGAATTCATCCGGGTCGACGGCGAGGGCGTCCACGAGATCGCCGTCGGGCCGGTACACGCCGGCACCATAGAGCCGGGGCACTTCCGGTTCTCGGCGGTGGGCGAGAAGGTGCTGAGGCTCGAGGAGCGCCTCGGCTACGTGCACAAGGGAATCGAGCAGCGCTTCACGCGACTGCCCATCCTGCAGGGCCATCGTCTGGCGGCGCGCATATCGGGCGACTCTGCGGTGGCGTTCTCCTGGGCCTACTGCCAGGCCCTCGAGGGCATGAGCGGCTGCGAGGTGCCGCCACGCGCCGTCAGGCTGCGTGCTGCGTGCCTGGAGCTCGAGCGTCTCGCGAATCACCTCGGGGATCTCGGCGCGCTCGGAAACGATGCCGGGTTTGCGTTCGGACTCGCCCAGTTCTCTCGCCTCAAGGAGGATCTCCTGCGCGCGGTGTCAGCCGCGTTCGGCCGGCGCTACCTGTTCGACGTTCTCGTGCCCGGTGGCCTAGCGATGGATGTGGCGCGCGAGGCGGCAGGCGCGCTGCTGCGGGCCGTGCGCGCCGTGTGCGCCGAGACTACCGAACTGCGCGAGATCTACGAGGCGCACGCCGGCGTCCGCGACCGCTTCACGGGCACCGGCTACCTGGAGCCGGCGCTGGCGGCCAGGCTCGGAGTGCTCGGGCTCGTCGGGCGCGCGAGCGGGCAGGCGCGCGACCTGCGTATCGGCCGGCCGTGGCCGCCCTACACGGAGCTGCCGGTTGCGATGAGCGTGCAGCGTGGCGGGGACGTCGCGGCGCGGGTAGCGGTGCGCTTCGAGGAAGTGCAGGAGTCGGGGCGGCTCCTCGGTCAGCTGCTCTCGGGGCTCCCCGACGGCGGCTTCGCGGCGACAGTTGATCCGCCGCCACACGACGCGTTCGGCGTTGGCGTCATCGAAAGCTGGCGCGGACCGGTCCTGCTGGCACTGCGGGCCGGGCCGGGCGGCGCGATCCGCCGCTGCCATCCTCACGATTCCTCGTGGCAGAACTGGCCGGCGCTGGAGCACGCCATCATCGGCAACATCGTGCCGGATTTTCCGCTCATCAACAAATCCTTCAATCTCGCCTACAGCGGCGTGGATCTGTGACCATGCTCAAGACGCTGCACAAGATCGTTTCGGTGGGTTTGGTCTCGGAAAGCGCACCCCCG
>JAJXWE010000075.1 GCA_021781775.1 Pseudomonadota bacterium
GAGGGAATCAACCTCGTCGCTCAGTCGTACGGCCGCTCGCGGCTCGGCCCCGGCGACGAGATCCTCATCACCGCACTCGAGCATCACGCCAACATCGTGCCATGGCAGATGGTGTGCGAGCAGAACGGCTGCACCCTAAAAGTGGCACCGATCGACCGGCGCGGTGAGCTCGACCTCGAGCGGCTGTTCGAGTTGCTCAATGCCCGCACCCGCCTGGTCGCGCTGGCGCACGTTTCGAATGCGCTCGGCACCGTGCTGCCGGTCAAGCGCATCGTGGAGGCGGCCCATTCGTGCGGCGCGCTGGTGCTGGTCGACGGCGCACAGGCCGTGCCACACACGGCCGTGGACGTGCGCGAGCTCGGCTGCGATTTCTACGCATTCTCGGGTCACAAGCTGTACGGCCCGACCGGCATCGGGGTGCTCTTCGGCCGCGAGGAACTGCTCGAGGAGATGCCGCCCTGGCAGGGCGGGGGTGACATGATTCGTACCGTCTCGTTCGAGAAGAGCACCTACAATGATCTGCCGTGGAAGTTCGAGGCCGGCACACCCAACATCTCCGGGGCAGTGGGACTCGCAGCGGCCATGGATTACCTCGAGAGCCTCGGCGCCGCGGCGGTGGCCGCACATGAGCATCACCTGCTCACACTCGCCACAGCCGAGCTGCAAGCCATCCCCGGCATCGAGATCGTCGGCACGGCCGCGCACAAGGCCGCGGTGCTGTCCTTCACGCTGCGCGGCTGTCATCCGCACGATCTCGGCACGATCCTCGACAGCGAGGGAGTGGCGATTCGCACCGGTCATCACTGCGCGATGCCGGTGATGACCTTCTTCAGCATCCCCGCCACGGCCCGCGCCTCCTTCGGCTGCTACAACACCGAATCCGACGTGCGGGCGCTGGTGGCCGCTCTCGGCAAAGCCCGCGAGGTATTCGGCTGATGGACCTGAAAGAGCTCTACCGCGACGTGATCCTCGATCACAACCGCCAGCCGCGCAACTTTGGCGCCCTCACCGGCGCCGATGCGCACGCCGACGGGCACAATCCGCTTTGCGGCGACCGGCTCACGGTGTGGGTCCGGCTCGATGGCGAGCGCGTCGCGGACATTCGCTTTGAAGGCACGGGCTGCGCCATCTCGACCGCGTCGGCCTCACTCATGACCGAGGCGGTCAAGGGTAAGGATAAAGCGACCATCGAGGCACTCTATCGGCAGATCCACACGCTGCTGACGCAGCACGACGCACCCGCCGACCCCTCGCTCGGAAAACTCGCCGCCCTGGGTGGCGTCAGTGAATTTCCGGCCCGGGTCAAATGCGCCACGCTGTGCTGGCATACGCTGAACGCCGCGCTGGAACGAAGCGCTGCGGCGGTCACGACGGAGTAACGCGCCGCCATGCCCGGTTACGACAGCGAACCATTCGTCGTGCAGCGTGAAGTCCGCGCGGTCATCGTGCCGGCTGGCACCGAAGTCACGCTGCAGCCCGGCCAGTCCGGCTACATCACCCAGGCGCTGGGGGGCAGTTTCACCGTCTACGTCGACGGCAACCTGTTCCGTATCGCCGGCGAGGATGCCGCTGCCATCGGCCGCGAGCCGGTGAAAGCGCCGGAACTGCCGCCGAATGCAACCGAGGAGGACGTGCGCCAGCTCGCCTGGGAGCAGATGCGCACCTGCTACGACCCCGAGATTCCGATCAACATCGTCGAACTCGGACTGGTGTATTCGTGCGATGTCCAGGTGAATGAGGATGGCACGCGCAGCGTCGCGGTCAGCATAACGCTCACCGCACCCGGCTGCGGCATGGGCGAGATACTGATCGATGACGTGCGCGACAAGATCGAGCGGATCCCGACGGTGCGCGAAGCTCGCGTCGAACTGACCTTCGAGCCGCCCTGGAACCACAGCATGATGAGCGAGGCGGCGCGCCTGCAGACGGGGATGTTCTGATGCGCTGGCTCGACGTCGGCGCGGCAGCCGACCTGTCCGAGGAGACGCCCCTGGAGGTGGACCTCGACGGCCGAGCGGTACTGGTGGTGCGCTGTGGTGGCGAGCTGCATGCGGTCGATGACCAATGCACACACGACGGCGAGCGTCTCGAGGGCGCCGCGGTCGAGTCCTGCCAGGTCATCGGTCCGCGTCACGGTGCCCGCTTCTGCCTGCGCACGGGCGAGGCGCTGACGCCCCCGGCGTACGAGCCGCTGCGCACTTACCCGGTGCGCCTCGAGGCCGGCCGCATCCTCATCGAGCGGCCCGACTGAGCGGCCCGCGCTACTCCACCCGCCGCAGCACCGTGCGCAGTGCACCGATCATGTGACGGACCTCGTCCTCGGTGCTGACGAACGGCGGGGCCACGGCCACCGTGTCGGCCGTGAAGCGCAGCAACAAGCCCGCCTCGATGCCCCGTTCGAATGCCGCGCGCCCCCGCGCACCCGGAGCATCCGGCCGCGGCGTGAGGTCGATGGCGGCGGCAAGCCCGATGTTGCGGATGTCGACGACATGCGGCTCATCGCGCAACCCGTGCACTTCGTGTTCGAGAACGGCGGACAACGCCTGGGCGCGCGCGATCAGCCCGTCGCGTTCCATCACCTCCAGCGTGGCGAGCCCGGCGGCGCAGGCCACCGGATGGCCGGAATAGGTGTAGCCGTGGAACAGCTCGATGGTCTGGTCCGGGCCCTGCATGAGCGCATCGTGAATGCGCTGATCCACGATCACCCCGCCGAGCGGGATGGCGCCGTTGGTCACCGCCTTGGCGAAGACGATCATGTCCGGCGTCACGTTCAACCGCTGTGCGGCGAAATTGGCGCCCAGGCGGCCGAAACCGGTGATGACTTCGTCGAAAATCAGCAGAATGCCGTGGCGCGTGCAGATCTCGCGCAACCGCTCGAGATACCCCACGGGGGGCACGATCACGCCGGTGGAGCCCTGCATGGGTTCGACGATGACCGCCGCAATGGTCGAGGCATCGTGCAGCGCGACCAGCCGCTCTAGCGCATCGGCCAGATGCGCGCCCCAGGCGGGTTGGCCGCGGCTGAAGCGCATCTGTGCCGGATCGTACGTATGCGGCAGGTGATCGACGAACGGCGCGGCCAGCGCGCCGAATGTGCGGCGGTTCGCCGCGATGCCGCCGGCGGAGATGCCACCGATGCCGACGCCGTGGTAGGCGCGTTCACGCCCGATGATGCGCACGCGGCGCGCATCGCCGCGCGCCTGGTGATAGGCGATTGCGATCTTCAGGGCGCTGTCTACCGCCTCGGAGCCGGAATTCGAGAAGAAGACCCGGTTCATTCCGTTCGGGGCCCAGCGCGCGATGCGCGCGGCCAGCTCGAACGCCTTAGGGTGGCCGACCTGAAAGGTCGGCGCAAAATCGAGTTCGGCGAGCTGCGCGCTCACCGCCGAGGTGATCTCCGGACGGCCGTGACCGAGGGGCGTGCACCACAGCCCCGAGAGGCAGTCGAAGACCCGACGGCCGTCGTGCAGCGTGAAATACGCGCCTTCGCCTGCGACCATCAGGTGCGGGTGGTGCTTGAAATGCCGGTTGGCCGTGAACGGCATCCAGAACGAGGACAGGTCGGGTGTGCGGGCGGTGTTCATGATGCGCACTATACCAATCGAACCCCACCCTCGGCGATGGCGAGGCCGACCGCCCCGCGACAGCGCGCCGTTCCCTGAAATCGAGCCGCCAAGGGAAAGCCGCCGCGCACTGCACTAATTGCTACGCTTACGATTACGCAAGTGCCGCGGACCGATTGCACGCACCGGCCCCGGACGGATGTCGCAGCGATCAGGGCCGGCACGGCCTCGATCGGGGTGTGCCGTGCCCGTCGCACCGCCGGACACCCTCGCGGCAGATCCGGCTCGCCCGCCCGATCGGATCCGTGGCCGCACGACCCGGGGCGCCGCGAAGCGATTCGCCCGGCCGGACGCACACTTTGATGTGCCGTGCGGCAACCCCTGAGCCGCGTGACGGGCGCCCGACATCAGTTGTCGCGCGCCCCTTGATCGGTCCATGTCGCGATGAGGTTGATCTCGCGCATCGTGCGGTCCCGGGCGACGCTGCGACGTTGGCGCACTTGTCACCCACCAGGCCCATCTGCGCGCATACCTTCGGCATGTTGATCTGCGGGTGCACACGTTGCCTGAGCAACCACACCGGATTGCTCTGACCGCTCGACCCGGGGTCGATCATCGGACCGTACTTGGCCCCCTTCATGAGCGCTGCGGAGGACTCCACGCTGAATCCACTTTGCAGGTGACCGAGCCCGTTTTGGCTGTGACATGTTGCACAGTTGCGCCGCAGAATGGGCGCAACGTCTTTGTGAAAACTCACCTGCCGCGGCGCACTAACAACATTGAGCAGCGCCGAGACAATTGGCGTGAGAATGATGCCGGTGAGCCTGAACATGGCTTCGCCCTCGTCTGGTCAGCCGCGCATCGACGTCGCGCGTCCCACGGGTTTACGGCGCTGCAAACAGACTTCCAACCGTCCAGGCGAGCAGGTGAATCACTCAATGCCAGCACCGGCATGCGCCGCACATCTTCAAACACATGTCCCCTCCCCGACGGCGCAAAATGGCATGGCACCGCACCAACGGTGGATCTCGAGTGATAATACTTACGCTGCCGCACGCATTCCGACATCCTCGTGCGCCGTGTCGACACGGTCACTCAACGGGACTGTGCCGAGAGCGCCAAAGCATTTCCCGACAGGCTTTGCACACGACAGGTGACTACCGCACGATGGCTGACGATTGTCACATCTGTCGGCGGCGCATCATCCGCCTGCGGATGATCCCGTCTGGTTTCGTAGCGTGCTCGCCAGCGAATCGAACACCGAGCGATGCATCGCGCACGCCGGCGCCGGAGAACTCGCCACGGAGCGTGGCGGCCACGCGCCGTGGTCGTGAAGTCCGGTCGCTCGGGCCGTGGTTGTCAGGCCCGGTCCTTGAGCCGATGCGCCTCGAGCGCAAGCGGAGGAACGCCACACCCATGCCGGATGCTCGCGGCGTACTGCGCGCGGCCGGCCGCGCTTGACCGCTCCAGCGCCGGATCGGTACCGTGAGCGCAGGGCTCGGCGCGCGAGTCCGATCCCGAGGAGAAGGCCATGTCGAGCCGACCGCCGCTGCCGCCATTCAACGCCGAAACTGCCGCCGTCAAGGTGCGAGCGGCCGAGGATGCCTGGAACAGTCGCGACCCCGAGCGCGTGGCGCTCGCCTATACCGAGGACAGCCGCTGGCGCAATCGCTCGGAATTCATCAGCGGCCGGGCGCAGATCGTCGCCTTCCTCAAGCGCAAGTGGGCGAACGAACTCGACTACCGCCTGATCAAGGAGGTCTGGGCCTTCACCGGCAACCGCATTGCCGTACGATTCGCGTACGAGTGGCACGACGCCAGCGGCGCATGGTTCCGCTCGTACGGCAATGAGAACTGGGAATTCGACGAACTCGGTCTGATGCGCCGGCGCCTCGCCAGCATCAACGACGTGCCGATCGTCGAGTCCGAACGACACTACCGCTGGCCGCTCGGGCGCCGGCCCGACGATCATCCCGGTCTCGGCGCGCTCGGCCTTTAGAGCCCCCGCGCCGCCGGGCCGGACTCGGCGCCGGTCGGGTGCGCGGTGACATCGGTGCGCCGAAGGCCCACATCACTCCGCTCCGCGAGCGCCAGACGCATGCAGCACGTGCGCCGCAGCCGCGCCCGTGACGGTGAGAAAGCCGGGCAGGGAATCGAGTCCGCGCTTAGCTGCGGCCCGCCGCCCGGCAGGGGCGACGCCCGAACCCGTGCGCCGCGGGGTCGACGCGTCATACCCCCGGCATTCCCGCGAGCGCGGCGCGCAGGCCCGCGAGCACGCAGGCGTCGCCATCGAGACAGCGCGCCTGCTCGCCATAGTGGCCGAGCGCGTGCAGATAACGCGTGGTGAGTGCCGGCTCACCAATGATCGTGATCGGCCCAGAGGCGGCGACGCGCGAGGCGAGCATGCTGTGCACCTCGGCACCGATCAACAGGCCGGACAGCAGTGAGCGCGCCCACCCGGCCGATCGACCCTCGATCAGCTGCGCGCTGCGCGTCTCGAACAGATTGGCCGACAGGTCGTAGCGGGCCGCATTGCGCAGACCGATCTCGAACGCGTCTTCTTCCGTCTCGGCTGCGCCGCCGACCCGCAGCAGGGAGGAGCGCGCGCTCAGCAGAGCGTACAGCTCCCCCGTGCAGTAAGTCTGCAGCCGCGCGATGCGCCCATCGCGCACTTCCACCCATTTGCAGTACGTGCCGGGCAGCACCAGGATCTGGCGGCCGGAAGCGAGCGGCGGCTCGAGCGACAGCGCGCCGAAGATCTGCGTCTCTTCCCCCCGCATGGCGTCGGGCACGTCGCGAAAATTCTGCGCCTGGATGCCGGTCAGGACGATCAGCGCATCCTCGCCATCGCGCAATCGCCGCGCGCCGGCGCGCCACTGCCCCAGTGCCGCTGGAGCGCGCACGTACGGCACTTCAACCAGGCCGTTGCGCGAGCCCGCCATACCGCACAGCACGATCGGTCCGAGCCGCCCCTGGGCGCGCCACGGCTCGAGCGCCCCGGCAAGCGCATCGGCCGGCGAGCATGACCCGAGCTGGGCGATGCCCGGCCCATCGCGCCGTTCCGTGACCGCCCCATGGATCTCGCGGAAGGCCCGCAGCCGGCTGCTGCCCCAATCGCACAGCACGCGTGCCCCTGCAGTGCGCGCCGCGGACTGTGGCCGCAGACTCGCCTCGTTCGTCTCGCCCTCAGTGGGTTCCATGGCCGGACCCGCCCCTTCACCGGCGCCTGGTCGTCGCTATGCGCGACGGAGCGGCCCTTGCCGCCGCCGGCTCGTGCCGCTGCCTGACGGCCCGCATCGCTCTGCTGCGTCTGATGATCAACCGGCCCGCCGCGGAGATGCGCTCAGGGCCGGTAGCCGTAGTACTCGCAGAACCATTCCACGAAACGGCGCACGCCCTCCTCGACCGAGGTCTTCGGGCGGTAGCCGATCTCGCGCGCCAGGTCCTCGACATCGGC
>JAJXWE010000076.1 GCA_021781775.1 Pseudomonadota bacterium
GATGAGCCCGTCTCGAGCAGCCGCTGCTGCGCGCTCGCAGCGTGCGCGCCGACCGTCGTGCAGATCGCCAGAGTGGCCGCGAGGATCAGGGATCCCCGGCGGCGGGCGAGACCAGATTTCATGCTCATGGGATTACCTTTTATGGACCAGGAGAGTGCGGGTGGCAGAAAGGGGGAGAAGCTCTACGGCGCGGTACTGTACGCTGACAATGTGACGGATTTGTGACGGCAAAAAATGGTCCAATAATTTAAATAAAAACAATGTATTAAGATCTCATGACGTCGTGCCGCCGACACGCCCTGCCGGCGGTGCCGCGGGGTCGGAAATGCACCCTTCGCGAGCGGCTCGCGAGCCGCCATCCGGGCCGCTCGGAGCGAGTGGCGGCAGGCGCGGACGCGCCGGCGCCGAGCGGTTGGTGAACTGGCTGGATCATCAGGCACACCGCGCCAAAGGGGTGTTCCAGGCGGCGGCCGGCGGGCGGGAGACACTCCGGCGAGGATGGGTTAAGGTGCGCCGATAGGGGGGTGCGCCGACGGCGCATCCGTTCGTGACGGAAAGCACTCAATAATGAATACCACCGCACCGGGCAACCCAGCGGCGCTCAACGAATTCACCTTTCGCGGCATGCTCATCGGGGTGCTCATCACCCTGGTGTTCACCGCGGCCAACGTTTACTTCGGGCTGAAGGCCGGACTCACCTTCTCCACCTCCATTCCGGCGGCGGTGATCTCCATGGCCATCCTGCGCGCGCTCGGCGGCGCGACGCTGCAGGAGAACAACATCGTGCAGACCGTCGCTTCGGCTGCCGGCACCCTTTCGAGCATCATCTTCGTGCTGCCGGGCCTGGTGATCGTCGGCTGGTGGACCGGCTTTCCGTTCTGGATGTCTTTCTTCATCTGCGCCGCCGGGGGCATCCTCGGGGTGATGTACACCATCCCGCTGCGCCGGGCGCTGGTGACCGATTCGGACCTGCCTTATCCGGAGGGTGTCGCCTGCGCCGAGGTGCTCAAGGTGGGCGCGGGCGAGGCGCACGACGCCGATCTGGAAGCGGTCGAGACCGGCGGGGCGGGACTGAAGGCGGTGCTGGTCGGCTCGCTGGTGTCGGCCGCCTTCTACATTGTGGTGCAGACGCAGATTTTCGCCAGCGACGTGGTGCGCTACTTCCGCTGGGGCAAGGCGGGGGCGGCGAGCGGATTCGATTTCAGCCTGTCGTTCGCGCTGTTCGGCATCGGGCAGTTGGTGGGCCCGGCAGTCGGCTTGGCGATGCTGGTCGGGACGTTCATTGGCTGGGGCTGGGCGGTGCCGCACTTCCTGCTGCTGCACCCGGCCACCGGCTCGGCGGCCACCGTTGCCGAGAATGCCTGGGCCCATTACGTGCGCTTCCTCGGAGCCGGCACCATCGGTGTCGCGGCCGTGTGGACCCTCGGCACGCTGGTGCGGCCGGTGATCAAGGGGCTCGCCGCGGCCATGGCCTCCTCGCGGGTGCGCCAGAGCGGCCAGGGTCACACGCTGGCGCGCACCGAGCACGACATCCCGGTCCGGATCGTGGGGCTGATCAGCCTCATCTGCCTGGTCCCGGTGGCCGGACTCCTCTGGCACTTCAGCCGCATCAGCGGGCTGGGCTCAGAGGCGCTGCTGCTCGCGCTCGCAGGCGTCGTGTTCGTGGCGCTGATGGGCTTTCTGGTCTCCACCGTGTGCGGCTACATGGCGGGGCTCATCGGCTCCTCCAACAGCCCGCTCTCGGGCATTGGCATCCTCGTGGTGGTGGTGTGCGCGCTGCTGCTGGTGCTCGGGGTGAGCGCCGGGGTGCTGCCCGGGGCACGCGCCGCGCTGGTCGCCTTCGCGCTGTTCATTACCTCGGTGGTGTTTGCGGTGGCCTCCATCGCCAACAACAACCTGCAGGATCTCAAGACCGGCCAGCTGGTCGACGCCACGCCCGCCAAGCAGCAGTGGGCGCTGGTGGTGGGCGTGATCGCCGGCGCGCTCGTAATCCCACCGGTGCTTGACCTGGTCAACCGCGCGTTTGGATTTCTGGGTGCCCCCGGGGTTAATCCGGCCCACGCGCTGCCGGCGCCGCAGGCCGGCCTGATCGCCGCTCTCGCGCAGGGCGTGATTCAACACAACGTCGATTGGAGCGCGATCCTGGTCGGGGCGCTGATCGGGGTGCTGGTCATCGTCCTCGACGCGCTGCTCTCGCGGGTCACGCGGCGCGTGAGCCTGCCGCCGCTCGCGGTGGGCCTGGGGATCTACCTGCCGACCTCGAGCACCCTGATGATCGTCGTTGGGGCGCTGGTCGGGTGGTGGTTCAACCGTCGCGCCGAGCAGCGGCCGCGCGCCGAGGCCATCAAGCAGCTCGGCGTGCTGCTCGCCTCCGGCCTGATTGTCGGGGAGAGCCTGCTCGGAGTGGTGTACTCGTTCGTCGTCGTGTTCTCCGGCCGGCACGCGCCCATTGCGCTGGTCGGCGCGAGTTTCGCCACGGCCTCCATGTGGCTCGGGGGACTCGTCTTCGCCGCAGTGGTGTTCGCGCTGTACCGCTGGGTCGAGGGACTGGTGAGGGCATGAGCGACGCTGCGCGCCGATCAGTGGGCACGCCGCACCGCGGTGGGCTGGCGGTAATAACACATGTAGCCGCTCGCGCACCGCTCGGGCCGACCCCGCAGCGCGCGCGCGAACTCGAGAATCTCCGCGGTGGGCTGCCTCGCGCGCACTCGCGCGCGCACCTCGGCCACGAGGGCTACGCTGCTGCGCCGCCGCTCGAGCGGCGCCTCGCGGCCGGCGATCTTGAGCGCGCATACGCCGGCGACGTCGAGCGCAGGGATGGCGCACAATCCGCAGGGACCGTTCGGCAGTCCCGTCTCGGTTACGGTGAAGCCGCAGGCGAACGTGTACCAGAGCCAACGCTCCCATTCGGCGTCGTTGCGCCGCAGCGCCTCATGCTCGGCAGGCTCGAGGGCCGTGCCGCCCACGCGCTCGTACTCGAAGCTTCGGCAGTCGAGGCAGATCGGTCCGCCGAGCGGGGTCGGCAGGTGTAGTGTGTGGCAGGAGCCTTCCTCAAAGACGCATCCGTCGTTGAGCACGAACGATTCGAATTCGATGCCGGGCAGCTGGCCGCAAAGCGCGTGCGTTTCCGCGACGGTGATGTGGCGCGGCAGGATCACCCGCTTCGCGCCGAGTTCGGCCGCCAGAGCCGCCGTTTCGCGGTTGTGACACGCGGCCACAGAACTCAGATGCAACCGGACCGACATCCTGCGCTCGGCGAGGGCCGTCAGAAGTCCGAGATCCGCGATGATGAGCGCATCGACACCCGCCGCGACGCTCGATTCAATCAGGTCGAGCAGCTCGTTCCAGCGCTCGGTCGGATAACTCTGCGCATTGAATGCCACTGCGAGCGTACGGCCGAAGTCGTGAGCGCGCCTCGCCGTTGCGGCGAGGGCGGCAAGACTGGTCAGATTTCCGCCTCCGCGCCGACTGAGCGGCGCCGGATCGGTGCGCGTCCGCCACAGCGGCGGCAGCAGGCCGCAATAGAACTCGTCGGCTCCGGCGTCAGCCAGTGCCGCGACCTCATCCGGTGAGCAAATCGGCGCTACGATCCGCATGCCAGTCTCCGGGTAGGATCAGCCGGTCGATCGTGCCCGCGACCAGCGCTGTGATCAGCGTGCTGCGGGATGCGTCGCCGTGCCGGTAAAAGATGGTGTTGCCTCGCTGCAGCAGTGGCAAGGAGTCGGCATGCGTCGTGCGGCGCGTGATGCGCACGCAGTAGGTGAGACACTCGCGACTGCAGCCGTGCTCGGGAGCGAATCGGCGTGCGGGCTCTTGCCGCAGGTTCCCGAGGCGGCAGATCCTCCCGGTGGTCACAAAACTGAACGGGGTGTGTGCCGAGAGTCGCATGCCCGGGACTTCCGGTTCCAACGTCCTCGCGAAGGGAGGTATGTCGAGCTCAAGACGCCGTGCGCGCAGCCGCATCAGCAGCGCAGCAAGGCCGGGGTTTGCCCAACCGCGCTGCGGCCCGGCGCCGCTTGCCGGCGGCGCGCGCGGATCCTTCAGCAGCCGGCAGATCTGCCGGCCGGCGATGATCTGCAAATGCGCGAAGCCGCGTGCCATCCGCCGCATGAGTCCCCAGTCGTTGACGGCGACTTCGGCGCCATCGGGCATCTCCGCGAGCAGACGCTCCGCGCGGACGAGACCCGCATCCGTCAGTATTGGCAGCGCCAGTGCGAAGTCGAAACCATGGCGGGCGGCGAGCTGCAGGCCCTGGCGTACCGCCGCAGGCGAGGGTAACAGTCGGTGACAGAACTCGTTGCCGAAGCGCAGCTGCGCGACGCGGCCCCAGCCGGGCAGACCCACGCGCTCGAGGAACCGCGGGTTGGGTTGCGCGCTGGCGGCGGCCGCCACGTACGCGCGCAGGGCCGCAATGTGGGTGAAGGCGAGCGTGCAATCGATCGGCGCGGGCGTTGCTGTGATGAGTTCGGTCATGGTGCGATGTCTCCCGCGGATATTTTCGATCGGCGTGCGCGGTGGTCGGGAACGCAATGCCGGGAAATTATTGGACTCGCGGTGTCGCGGTGCAATCACTGATCTGTGGCGCGTGTGGGGTGTGTGATGTTTGTCATGCAGCCAGTATCATGGCGGCCGGCCGATGTTCCGCGCCTTGCGCGGCGGCGCTTCGCGCCCGGCACGCGCGTAGCAAAAGCGGTCAGCCGGGTCAATTGGTCCGACGCATTGCCGCGCGCGGGCGGTGCGGTGGCATTATTCAACGTCCGGGCCCCCGGCCCGTTCCCGGGGGATGATGAGTTTCGGGGGGCATCGCCATGAACGCGACGCGACAATTCATCGAGGCGCGCGACCGGCTGTTGCGCCAGCGGACCGATCTACAGGGCGCATGGCGCGAATTTGCCTGGCCGCAGTTCGGGGAATTCAACTGGGCGCGTGATTACTTCGATGTCATCGCGCGGCAGAACGCCAAGCCGGCGCTGCGGGTGGTGGTCGAGGGCGGCGAGGACCAAGTGGTGTCGTTCGCCGAGCTGTCGCGCCGCTCCAATCAGGTTGCGAATCTGCTGGTCGCCCACGGCATTGGGCACGGCGATCGGCTGCTGCTCATGCTCGGCAACGTCGCGCCGCTTTGGGAGTTGATGCTCGCGGCGATCAAGATCGGCGCGGTGATCATACCCGCGACCACGCTGCTCTCGAGCGAAGATCTCGCCGACCGGGTGGCGCGCGGGCACGTCAAGGCGATCGCGACCGATGCGCGCCTCGCGCCGCGATTCCAGGGGCAGAGCGATGTGCCCGTGCGGATCGCGGTTGGCGGGGGCGTCGCGGGGTGGGTGGACTACGCCGCGGCGGCGCAGTGCGACGTGGAGTTCACGCCGGCGCAGCGCACGCGCGCCGAGGATCTGCTGTTCCTCTATTTCACCTCGGGGACGACAGCACGTCCGAAGCTGGTCGCGCACACGCAGGCGAGTTATCCGGTCGGCCATCTCTCGACGATGTACTGGCTTGGACTTAAGCCTGGCGATGTGCACCTGAACCTGAGTTCTCCGGGCTGGGCCAAGCACGCCTGGTCGTGCTTCTTCGCGCCCTGGAACGCCGAGGCTTGCGTGCTCGCCTACCAGTACGATCGGTTCGATGCGTGTGCACTCCTCGATCAGTTGGTGCGCTGCCAGGTGAGCACGTTCTGTGCCCCGCCGACGGTGTGGCGCATGTTGATCCAGCACGACCTCGCGGACTGGCCGGTCAGTCTGCGTGAGGCGGTGAGCGCCGGGGAGCCGCTCAACCCCGAAGTCATTGCCGAGGTGCGCGCGGCCTGGGGCCTGACGATCCGTGACGGCTACGGTCAGACCGAGAGCACGGCCCAGATCGGTAACTCGCCGGGACAGCCGCTGAAGGCCGGCTCGATGGGCCGGCCGCTGCCGGGCTATCCGATCGTGCTGCGTGACGTGCACGGCAACATCGGCGAGGAAGGGGAAATCTGTATCGATCTGTCGCGCCGGCCCCTCGGGCTGATGCAGGGCTACCTGGATGATCCGCAGCGCAACGCCCAGGCCATGGCGGACGGGTTTTACCACACCGGCGACGTGGCCGCGCGTGATGCGGACGGTTATCTCACCTACGTCGGACGGATGGACGATGTGTTCAAGTCTTCCGACTACCGCATCAGCCCGTTCGAGCTCGAGAGCGTGCTGATCGAGCACACCGCGGTGGCCGAGGCGGCCGTCGTGCCGAGCCCCGATCCGCTGCGCCTCGCGGTACCCAAGGCGTTCGTCACGCTGGTCGCGGGCATCGAGCCCGATGCGGACACGGCCGAATCCATTCTCAGCTACGTGCGCGGCCGGGTGTCACCGTTCAAGCGTATTCGTCGCATCGAATTCGCGGTCCTGCCGAAGACCATTTCCGGCAAAATCCGCCGGGTGGAGCTGCGTGAGCTGGAGGTGACGCGCCAGGGTGGCGGCGCGCGCCGCGTGGGGGAGTACTGGGAAGAGGACTTCATCGAGATCTCCGTCAAGCGCGAGAGCTAACGTGCGTACCGAGCCGCAGAGCGTTCCCGTGAGCCCATCCGCGGCGCGGGTGGAAGGACTCGAGGACAGGGAAGTTGTCCGGTTCATCGGTGGCTCGAATTTGTACTACGATCGGCTCGGTGACCCAGGGAGTTCCTAATGTCAGTGCCGAGGCTTCACATCCTTTGGCAGCGGCGACGCAATTTGAGTGCGAACGCATGATGACAGCTGCGCGCAATGCAGCGGATGAGGCGCAACACATTCCGCTGATCAATGTCGCGCCGCTATTTGAAACCGATTCCGCGGCAGTGGCGAGCGTTGACGATGCGCTTGCAGCGGCCGCCCGGGACGTCGGGTTCGCCTGTATTCACGGGATGCCTCGCGCCGCGGTGCTCGATCCGACCCGCAGAGCTGAGGTTTTGGCGATATTTGCTCTGGACGATGCCCAGAAGCGTCGCTTGTACCGGCGGAAATTCGCACCGGAAAATCAAAACGTCTACCGTG
>JAJXWE010000077.1 GCA_021781775.1 Pseudomonadota bacterium
GCAATGGGCAAGAGCGCGCAGGTTCCCCTGCACGTGTGGCTGCCGGACTCGATGGAGGGTCCGACACCGATCTCCGCCCTGATCCACGCGGCCACTATGGTGACCGCCGGCATCTTCATGGTGGCGCGCATGTCGCCGCTGTTCGAGCATTCCGATGCGGCGCTGTCGTTCGTGCTCGTGATCGGCGCCACGACGGCGTTCTTCATGGGACTGCTTGGCGTCGTCAACAACGATATCAAGCGCGTCATCGCCTACTCGACGCTCTCGCAGCTCGGCTACATGACCGCCGCGCTCGGTGCCTCGGCCTACAGCGCGGCGATCTTCCATCTGATGACGCATGCCTTCTTCAAAGCGCTGCTGTTCCTCGCGGCCGGCTCGGTCATCATCGGCATGCACCACGAGCAGGACATGCGCAAGATGGGCGGACTCGCCAAGTACATGCCCGTCACCGCCGTAACCTGCTGGATCGGCGGACTGGCGCTGGTCGCGACGCCATTCTTCTCGGGCTTCTACTCCAAGGACGCGATCATCGAGGCGGTCGGCCTGACCCACCGCTGGGGCGGAACTTACGCGTACTGGTGCGTGCTGCTCGGCGCATTCGTCACCTCGCTGTACACGTTCCGACTGCTGTTCATGACCTTCCACGGCAAGGAGCGCTTCCGGGATGCGGCCGCCGGTCACGGGCATGGACACGACGCGCATGACGCACACGGCGGGCACGGGGTGCACGAGCCGCACGAGAGCCCGTGGGTGGTGACGGTGCCACTGATCGCGCTGGCCATCCCCTCGGTGCTCATCGGGTACTTCACCGTGGGCAAGGTGCTCTACGGCACGTACTTCGGCAGCGCCATCGAGGTGCTGCCGCAGCATGACGTGCTCGCGCGTCTGGCGGCCGACTATCACGGGCCGGCCTCGCTCGCGCTCGAAGGCTTCATGGGCCTGCCGTTCTGGTTCGCGCTCGCCGGACTCGTCACGGCGTGGCTGTTCGTGCTGAAGCGACCGGACTGGGCGGACGCGGCCGCGGTGAAATTCGCCTGGCTGAAGCGCATCCTCGACCAGAAGTTCTACTTCGACTGGTTCAACGAGCAGGTTCTCGCGCGTGCGAGCCGCACCATCGGTACCGGGCTGTGGAAGGTCGGTGACCAGGGTCTGATCGACGGCGGCATGGTCAACGGCACCGCCGCCTCGGTCGGCTGGTTCGGCAGCGTGGTGCGGCGGGTGCAGAGTGGTTACCTGTATTCGTACGCCTTCTGGATCGTCATCGGCCTGGCGGCACTGCTCGGCTGGTTTCTGGTCCACGCGTAGGCCCGCGCGGCGCATTTCGGAGAAAGCACAAGAATGCACGATCACCTGCTGTCCCTGCTGATCTGGCTGCCGATTGCGGCCGGCATCGCGGTGCTGCTGCTCGGGGAGCGCAATATCGTCGCGGGTCGCTGGCTCGCGCTCGCCGCCTCGCTCGTGGCGCTGGCGCTGTGCGTGCCGCTGATGCGGGACTTCGACACCCACACCGCGGCGATGCAGTTCATCGAGAAGGCGGCATGGATCCCACGCTTCCAGGCCTATTACGCCCTCGGCGTCGACGGCATCTCGATGCCGCTGGTGGTGCTGACCGCGCTCATGACCATCCCGGTGCTGATCGCCGGCTGGCAGGTCATCACCAAACGGCCCGCGCAGTACTACGCAGCCTTCCTCATCATGGAAGGACTGATGATCGGTGTGTTCTCGGCTACCGATGCGCTGCTCTTTTATTTCTTCTGGGAAGCGATGCTGATCCCGATGTTTCTCATCATCGGCATCTGGGGCGGCCCACGGCGCGTGTACGCGACGATCAAGTTCTTCCTCTATACCTTTCTCGGCTCGGTGTTCATGCTGGCCGCGCTGATCTACATGTACGTCAAGGCCGGCAATTACTCGATTGCGAGCTTCCAGTCGCTGCCGCTGACGCTCACCGAGCAGCGCTGGATCTTCGCCGCCTTCCTGCTCGCCTTCGCGGTCAAGGTGCCAATGTGGCCGGTGCACACATGGTTGCCCGATGCGCACGTCGAGGCGCCCACCGGCGGCTCGGTGATCCTGGCGGCCATCATGTTGAAGATGGGCGGCTACGGGTTCCTGCGCTTCAGCCTGCCGATCGTGCCCGATGCGTGCCGCGAGCTCGATGGGCTGATGATCACCCTGTCGCTGATCGCGGTGATCTACATCGGCTTCGTCGCGCTCGTGCAGCAGGACATGAAGAAGCTGATCGCTTACTCGTCGATCGCCCACATGGGTTTCGTCACCCTCGGGGCGTTCCTCGTGTACGCGATCGTGCGCACCACCGGCATCACCACCGGCGCCGGCATGGGCATGGACGGCGCGATGGTGCAGATGGTCTCCCACGGATTGATCTCGGGGGCGCTGTTCCTGTGCGTCGGGGTGCTCTATGACCGGATGCACAGCCGCCAGATCGCCGACTACGGCGGCGTGGTCAACACCATGCCGGTATTCGCCGGCTTCATGGTGCTGTTCGCCCTGGCCAACACGGGACTGCCCGGCACCTCGGGATTCGTCGGGGAGTTTCTCGTCATTCTCGCGAGCTTCAAGGCGAGCTTCTGGTACGCGGCGCTCGCGGCCGTGACGCTCATCCTCGGGGCCGGCTACACGCTCTGGCTGGTCAAGCGCGTCGTGTTCGGCCCCATCGCCAATGAGCACGTGGCGGAGCTGCACGATATCAACGGCCGGGAGTTCCTGATCCTTGGCGTGCTGGCGCTCGCGGTGCTGCTGCTCGGCGTCTGGCCGGAGCCGCTGCTGAAGGTCATGGAACCCTCGATTCAGCACCTGGTCAGCCAGGCCGCTGCCACCAAGATTCCGGTGTAGAAGCGATGCCCGACCCGATGACGAACCTGCATTCCATGGCCGCCGCGATTCCGGAGATCTATCTCACCGCGGCGATCTGCGTCGTGCTGCTGTTCGAGGCGTTCGTCGGCGCACGACGGCCCGGCGCTACCGGCACGCTCACACTGTTCGCGCTCGTGATCGGGGCGGCCCTCACCGTGGTGTTCGCCGACGTCGCGCAGCCGACGGTGCTGTTCTACGGGACGTACATTGCCGACCCGCTCGCCTACCTGCTGAAGCTCGCCGGCTTCCTCTCGGTAGCGGTGGCGCTGCTGTATTCGCGTACCTACCTGTACAACCGCGACATCCTCAAGGGCGAGTACTACGTGCTCGCGCTCTCGGCGCTGCTCGGCATCTTCGTGCTGATTTCCGCCAACAGCCTGCTCACGGTCTACCTCGGCGTCGAGTTGCTGGCGCTGTCGGTCTACGCCATGGTGGCGTTCGACAGAGAGTCGGGCGTTGCGGCCGAAGCGGCCATGAAGTACTTCGTCCTGGGTGCGATCGCTTCGGGCATGCTGCTCTACGGCATGTCAATCATCTATGGCCTGACCGGGACGCTCGATCTCAACGGCATCGCTGTGGCGCTGGTCGCGCCGCACAATCTCGGGGTAATCCTTGGCCTGACGTTCATCGTCGTCGCCGTCGCCTTCAAGCTGGGGGCCGTGCCGTTTCACATGTGGCTGCCGGATGTCTACGAGGGTGCTCCGACCAGTGTCACGCTGTTCATCGGCACGGCGCCGAAGATCGCCTACTTCGCCCTCGCGCTGCGACTGCTGGCGCACGGACTGGCCGGGACGTCGGTCGACTGGACGGCCATGCTGACCCCGCTCGCGGTGCTCACGCTGGTGGTCGGTAACGTCGTGGCCATCGCGCAGAGCAATCTCAAGCGCATGCTGGCGTACTCGACGATCGCCAACGTCGGCTTCATCCTGCTCGGGTTCGTCGCCGGGACGCCCGACGGCTACAGCGCCGCCCTGTACTACACGCTGGTGTACGTGCTGGTGGCACTCGGCTCCTTCGGCGTGATTGTGCTGGCAAGCCGCAAGGGTTTCGAGGCCGACCGTCTCGAGGACTACAAGGGACTGTACCGGCGCGACCCGCTGCTGGCGCTCGCCATGGCGATGCTCATGTTCTCGACCGCCGGCGTGCCGCCGTTCGTCGGCTTCTGGGCCAAGCTCCGGATCTTCCAGGCGTTGTGGGAAACCCACCACCTGTGGCTGGTGGTGATCGCAGCGGCCATGTCGGTGGTCGGCGCCTTCTACTACCTGCGGGTGGTGAAGCTCATGTACTTCGATGAGCCGTCCGAGACGCTACCGGCGACGGAGGGCAGTTTCGGGGTGCGATTTGCGCTCGGCCTGAACGCCGCTGCGGTGCTCGTGCTCGGTGTCCTGCCAGCGCCGCTGCTCGACCTGTGCTCGCGGGTCATTCACTGACGGCGCAGCGCGCCGCCGCGGGCCGCTACGAGGGGCTCGCGGGCGGCTTCTTGCGGCGCATGATCAGGCGCGCCGCGAGCAGCATCACGACGATGTTGAGTACCCACCACGCGCCGTAGCCGTGCTGCTCCAGGACCGCGAGGCGACTCGCGCGCTTCGGCAGCGTGACCACCGCGCTCAGTACTTCGTGGATCCCGTCGTGTGCGACGATCACCTGCAGGGTGTGCGCGCCGCCATCGACGTCCCGGGTGTTCAACAGGTACGCGGTGCCTTGCGCGGTGAGCGGCACCGGGTGGCCGTCGATCGCGGCGCTGACGTTGCCGGCGCCCTGGACGGGCTGCTCCCCAGCGGTGCGCGTGATGTGCAGCACGATCTCACGAGGATGGATGCTCGCATCGAGCACCAGCATCGCCGAGCTGGCGATCTGTACGTTCGGGGCGGTGGGCGCCTCGGCCCCGGCCAGCGGCGCGAGCAGCGCCAGGACGAGTCCGGCGAGGGACATCAGCCGCATGATCCGCATCACTCCTCCAGCTGCAGGAAGCGCTCGAGCGTCTCGAGCGCGGCGAGAAATCCGGCCTGCTGCTCCGCAGGCAGACAGGCGAGCAGGCTCGCTTCGCGCTCGAGCGCGATCGGCACCAGTTCGCCGTACAGGCGGCGTCCGGCCTTGGTGAGGCGCACCTGCCGTTCCCGCCGGTCCTGGGCGCTCGAGACGCGCTCGATGAGCTGACGGCCCTCGAGCTCGGCGATCGCCCGGCTGACGCGCGTCTTGTGCATGCGTGTGCTCGAGGCGATGTACTGAGCGGTACAGTCCTGTCGTGAGCCGACCGTGGCGATCACCCGCCACTGCGGGATGTCCAGCCCGAAGCGCCGCTGGTAGATGCTCGCCAGGTACTGGCTGGCGCCCGTCGCCAGCCGGTTCAGGCGGAAGGGCACGAAGGCGGCAAGCTCGAGCGACCGCTCGGGCATCGGGCGGGCGGGCACGGCGTCTCTCCCATAAGGTTGCGAGCGCAACCAATTGTGTCATCATAGCCCAAAGCATACCGGGAGTCCGTCATGCGCTCCGCATCCGCTGCCGCCGCCGAGGCGGTCCGGCCGCTCCAGTACCTCAGCGGCTTCGCCAACCACTTCGCCACCGAGGCGCTGCCCGGCGCTCTGCCCGAAGGGCGCAACTCCCCGCAGCGCTGTCCCTACGGGCTGTACGCCGAACAGCTCTCCGGCACCGCCTTCACCGCACCGCGCCCGGCGAATCGCCGCAGCTGGCTGTACCGGATCCGACCGGCGGCGGTGCAGGGGGAGTTCCGCCCGCTCTCGCACCCGGGACTGCTCGGGCGGTTCGCCGAGCTGCCGACGCCGCCGGATCCGCTGCGCTGGAGCGCGCTGCCGGTGCCCACTGAGCCGACCGACTTCATCGACGGGCTGCTCACCGCCGGCGGCGCCGGCTCGAGCGAGGCGCACAGCGGCTGCGCCATCCATTGGTACCGCGCGAACCGCTCGATGCGGGAGCGGTTCTTTTACGATGCGGACGGGGAGCTGCTCATCGTGCCGCAGCTCGGCGCGCTGCGCGTGGCGAGCGAGCTCGGGGTGCTCGAGCTCGAACCGCAGGAGATCGTCGTGGTGCCACGCGGGGTTCGCTTCCGGGTGGAGTTGCTCGGCCTCGAAGCACGCGGCTATGTCTGCGAGAACTTCGGCGCGCCGCTGAAGCTGCCCGACCTCGGGCCCATCGGCGCGAACGGACTCGCCAATCCGCGCGACTTCCTCGCGCCCGTCGCCTGGTTCGAGGAGCGCGAGGGCCCGATGGAGCTGGTGGCCAAGCTGGGCGGGACGCTCTGGAGCGCCGAGCTCGATCACTCGCCGCTCGATGTGGTGGCCTGGCACGGCAATCACGCCCCGTACAAGTACGACCTGCGCCGCTTCAACACGATCGGTTCGGTGAGTTACGATCATCCGGATCCCTCGATTTTCCTGGTGCTGCACTCGGTGAGCGACACTCCCGGTGTCGATGCGGTCGATTTCGTGATCTTCCCGCCGCGCTGGCTGGTGATGCAGGACACGTTCCGGCCGCCCTGGTTCCACCGCAACGTCGCGAGCGAGTTCATGGGACTCGTCCACGGCACGTACGACGCCAAGGCGAGCGGCTTCGAGCCCGGCGGCGCATCGCTGCACAACTGCATGAGTGGCCACGGACCGGACGCGCAGACCTTCGAGCGCGCGAGCCGCGCCGACACCAGCGCACCGCAGCGCATCGCGGATACCATGGCCTTCATGTTCGAGACGCGGACGTTGATTCATCCGACGCCGCAGGCCCTCGCGCTGCCGCAGCGCCAGCGCGATTACGCACGCTGCTGGCAGGGCCTCGGCAAGCACTTCGACGCGCGCGCGCGCGAGCCGCGCTGAGCGGCGGCCCGTCATGCGCCAAATCGACGAGACGCACGATCCGGGACTGACCAGTTGGGTCGGCTCGGCGAACCGCCCGGGAAGCGACTTCCCTCTGCAGAACCTGCCGTTTGCCGTGTTCCGCCGCGCTGGCAGCGACGAGCCGCTGCGTTGCGGAGTCGGCATCGGCGATGAGATCCTCGACCTCGCGGCGCTCGGCGCGGCCGCAGCCGGCGGCGGCGAGGCGGCCGGCGCGCTCGCGGCCTGCGCCGCGCCGGCGCCGAATGCGCTGAT
>JAJXWE010000078.1 GCA_021781775.1 Pseudomonadota bacterium
CGCATGCAGCGCATCGTGCACCATCGACGCATCCAGATGACAGGTTTCACCGGTGGTGATCTGCACGGCCTGAACGCCCTTGGCGCGGATGCGCCGTGCGTCGTTCTCCGTCTGCAGGTCGCCCTCGATCACCGCCATGCGGAAGCGGCCGCTGGCGAGTTCGATGGTGCGCTCGAGCAGACTCGTCTTGCCCGAGCCCGGCGCCGACATAAGGTTCAGCGCCAGAATGCCGTGCAGCTCGAGATGACTGCGGTTGTGCTCCGCCTGATGATCATTGTGCGCGAGGATCCCGCTCAGCACCTCGATCGAATGCCGCTCGGGCGGTCGCACGGAATAGATGCCGTGCGTGTCCGTCACCCGCACCGCATCAGCCGTGACAGAACAACCACATTCAACGCACATCGTGCCCCCTGTTCAGCACGCCGCCGGAACCCGCGGCGCCTCTTCATCCACCTCGAGCTCCAACTCCACCGAGCGCAGCAGCAACTCCTCACCGCATACGAGCTGCACTCGCCAGTCTCCACACCGCGCACACACGAGTGCGTTGGGCGCGACCTCCGACTCCAGATCGCACGCGGAGCATCGGATGCGCACGCCCACCGACTCGATTTCCAGTTCCGCCCCATCGGCGAGCGTTCCTGCACGTGCGATGCTGAAGGTCCGTGCGAGCTGCTGCGGATCGACGCCGGAGAGCGCGCCGACTGAAACACAGATTTTCGCTGCCGCCCGGGCGCGGTGGGCGCGAGCTACGCACTCAACCTCTCGAATCAAACCCTGGCAGATAGCCAACTCATGCATCGGTGCGGATCGCGTCCTCGGCGGCGAGCATGGTGTCAAAAAGCTCCCATGCGCTCTGCGCCTCCTGCTCCGAGATCTTCTGGATGGCGTAACCGACGTGCACGACCACGTGATCGCCCGGCACCAGCTGCTCATGCTGCAGCAGGAACAGGCTCACGTCGCGGCGGATGCCCTTGGCATCGCAGCGAGCGGTCAGCTCTCCCACCTCGACGACGCGCATCGGAATGCCCAGGCACATATTATGTAGATCCACCTATCGCTACAGTACAGATCGTAGGCGTCAGGCAGTTGGACGCCTATACGCACATGCCCGTATGGGCGGCATCCGGCCGGTGGCAGAGAATTTCTGCGTGAAAACGCAGCCAAGCGTGGCGCCCGGTCTCGACGGCGGGACAAGCCGCCGGCTCGCACAGGGGCCGGCGTTACTGCTCGGGTTGGGCAATGTCCTGCTCACCGACGACGGGGTCGGCGTACACGTCTTGCACGCGTTGCGGTCCGATTTCGCCCCCGACGACCCGTCCTCCTCGGTCAGACTCTGCGATGGCGGGACTCTCGGTCTCGCACTGCTGACGGAAATCGAGGCCGTCGATTCCCTGATCGTGATCGATGCCACCCGCTTCGGCGCCGCACCCGGCAGCGTGCGCGTGTTCGTCGACGGCGAGATGGACAAGCAATTGCGGGGCGCGCGCCGCAGCGTGCACGAAGTGGCGCTTACCGATCTGATTGCCGCAGCGCAGCTGACCGAGCGCGCACCCGCCCGCCGCGCGCTGGTGGGCATACAGCCGGAATCACTGGCATGGGGTACCGAGCCGACCTCGGCCGTTCACGCGGCAATACCGCAGGCCTGTGCCGCGGTGCACGAGTTGCTCACCGACTGGGGACAATACGATGCCAGGCGTTGAATCGATTGGGTCGACACCACCGAGCGCCGCGGCCGTGGTCTCCGGTGTGCTGCGCGAGGTCGCCGAGCGGCTCGAGGCACTGGCCGAGCGCGGCGAATGCGGCGTCATCGACTTGAAGAGCCTGCCGCTGTCGTCCGTCCATCTGCAGCAACTGCGCGAGCGGCTCGGACGCGGCGAGGTCACCGCACAGCTCGAGATACTGGGGCCGAGTGAAATCTGGGAAACGCGTTATCCCGGCGTCTGGTGGGTACGTCATCTCGACGTGACCGACCGCGTCGCTGCGGAGCGCATCGAGATCACTCGGGTTCCGGACATTCTGTCCGCGGCGCTGCCGGATGTCGTCACGGCCGCCCAGAGCCTGAACGACGACCTCGCGCTGTACGCGGCTCCGCGCCGGGAGAGTACCGATCATGGCCGAACCTGAGACGATCGGCGAACTGCTGAGCGAGCGCGGTATCTCGCGCCGCGGACTACTCAAGTACGCCGCCTACATCGCGAGCCTGATGGCCTTGCCGCCCTGGCAGTCTAACGCCATTGCCGACGCGCTTGCGGCGGCGCGGCGCCAGTCGGTGATCTGGCTGTCATTCCAGGAATGCACTGGCTGCACCGAATCGCTGACCCGCTCGTTCAGCCCGACGCTCGAAAACCTGATCTTCAATCTGATCTCGCTCGACTACCACGAGACGCTGCAGGCGGTCTCGGGCGAGGCAGCCGAAGAGGCACGGCGCAGCGCGATGCGAGAGAACAAAGGCAAATACATCGTGGTCGTCGACGGATCGATCCCGACTCGCGACGGCGGCGTGTACGGCGCCATCGCCGGACAGTCGATGCTACAGATCCTGAACGACACCGCTGCCGGTGCGAAAGCATTGATCGCGGTCGGTACCTGTGCAACGTTCGGCGGCATCCCACATGCCCAGCCGGACCCGACCGGCGCGGTGCCGCTCACGAGCCTCATCAAGGATAAGCCGATCATCAACATCTCCGGCTGCCCGCCCATACCTGAGGCCATGGCCGGTACGATCGCCTACCTGATCACCTTCGGACGATTACCGGACCTCGATCACCTGAACCGGCCGAAATCCCTGTTTGGCAACACCATCCACGATCGCTGCTACCGGCGCTCCTTCTACGATAAGGGACTGTTCGCCAAAAGCTTCGATGACGAAGGCGCGCGGCGGGGCTGGTGTCTGTACGAGCTCGGCTGCAAGGGACCTGTCACCTACAACTCGTGCGCCACGCTCAAGTGGAATGGCGGCGTGTCGTTCCCGATCCAGTCGGGCCACGGATGCCTCGGCTGCTCGGAGCCCGATTTCTGGGACAAGGGCGGCTTCTATCACCCGCTCTCCACCCCGACCGGTCATCCGACCGCGGCGGTCGGCACAGCGGCCGTCGCCGGAATCGGCGTCGGCGCCGTAAGCGCACTGCTTGCGCGGCGCGCCAAACGTAAGGCCACATCCACCGGAGAGAAACCGTGACGTTGCTCGATTTTGCGCGGGGTCCGGCGCTGACCGTGAGCTTCGCGGTATTCACATTCGGGGTTGCCTGGCGCCTGCTGTTCGTGGTGCTGCTGCCGTGGTCCCGTGACCGCGCGCCGGCGCGCGCCGCCGCGCCCACAGCGGTTCTTGGCGCCGTGCGCGGCTTCGCCCGCCACCTGTGGCCACGCAAGGCGTTCGCCGGCGCGGCCCGTTTCACGACCGTCAACGGTTACGTGATGCACTTCGGGTTGGCGATCGCGTTCTTCGGCTTCGCTCCGCACATCCTGTTCCTGCAGTCGGTGTTCGGCGTGCAGTGGCCGAACCTGCCGAGCGGGCTGATTTCAGTGGCGAGCGTTGTGACGCTGGTCTCGCTGGTGCTCGCCCTCGGCCATCGATTCGCGAGCCCCGTGCTGCGACTGATCTCTACGGCCAACGACTACTTCAGCTGGTTCGTCACCGCCCTGCCGGTGGTGAGCGGCCTGATGGCCGTAAGTCACCTCTGGGCGCCTTACGAGATCCTACTCGCCGTGCACCTGCTCAGCGTCGCATTGCTGCTGATCTGGTTTCCGTTCGGCAAGCTCATGCACGCGTTCCTGGTATTCGTGACGCGCAGCGAGACCGCCGTCCACTACTCTCGCCGGGGAACCGTCCTGTGAACAGCGCCGCCAACACACGGATCGTCGTCGATCCGATAACCCGCATCGAGGGTCATCTGCGCATCGAGGCCGAGACCAACGCCCAAGGCGCCATCGTCGGCGCATTGAGCTCCGGCACGATGGTGCGCGGCATCGAGTTGATCCTGCAGGGTCGCGACCCACGGGACGCCTGGGCGTTCGCGCAACGCATCTGTGGGGTCTGCACGCTCGTCCACGGCATTGCCTCGGTGCGTGCCGTGGAGAACGCGCTCGGCTACCCGATCCCACCGAACGCGCAACTGATCCGCAACCTGATGATCGCCGCGCAGTTCGTGCACGATCACGTGATGCACTTTTATCACCTGCACGCCCTCGACTGGGTCGACGTCGTGTCGGCCCTGAAGGCGGATCCTGCGGCGAGTTCCCGACTCGCGCAGTCGATCTCCCCGTACCCGAAGTCGAGTCCGGGTTATTTCGCAGACACGCAACGCAAGCTGCAGAAGTTTGTCGAGGGCGGACAACTCGGCATCTTCGCGAACGGCTTCTGGGGCAATCCGGGCTACAAGCTGCCACCGGAGGCCAATCTCATGGCGGTGGCGCACTACCTGGAGGCGCTCGAATGGCAGCGCGAGGTCGCGCAGCTGCATGCGGTTTTCGGTGGCAAGAATCCCCATCCAAACTTCCTGGTCGGCGGCGCGCCCTCGCCGATCAGCATCGACACGACCGGCAGCGGCGGAGCCTCGGCAACCGCGCTGAACATGGACGGGCTCGAGCGCGTCGCGACGGTGATCGCGAAGATGCGGGAGTTCGTCGATCAGGTTTACCTGCCCGATACGCTCGCGATCGCCTCTTTTTACAAGGACTGGTTCGCACGCGGCGAGGGCGTCGGGAATTTCCTCACCTACGGCGATTTTCCGGCCAAGGGAACCGACGATGCCAGCAGCTGGCTCATACCGCGCGGGGCGATCCTGAACCGCGATCTGACCCGCATCCATCCCGTCGATCTCAATGACCCGGCCGAGATCCAGGAGTTCGTGTCGCACTCCTGGTATGACTACTCGAGCGGCAAGGAGAGCGGTCTGCACCCCTATGTCGGCCAGACCCATTTGCGCTACACCGGACCGACGCCGCCCTACAAGCACCTCGAGACTGATCAGAACTACTCCTGGCTGAAGTCGCCGCGCTGGCGGGGCAAGGTGATGGAGGTCGGCCCGCTGGCGCGCGTGCTGATGCTCTATGCGAGCGGCAATGAGGCGACCCGGACCCTCGCGGACGCCGCGCTCGCCAAGCTCGGTCTGCCTTTGAGCGCCATGTTCTCGACCATGGGCCGCACCGCGGCACGCACACTCGAGTCCAAGATCATCGCCGATCAAATGCCACTGTGGTTCGCCGAACTGACGAGGAACATCAAGGCGGGCGATCTTGCCGTGCATTCGGAGGCGAAATGGGATCCGGCGACCTGGCCGCGCGAGGCGCGCGGCGTAGGCTTCATGGAGGCGCCGCGCGGCGCACTCGCACACTGGATCGTCATCCGCGACGAGCGCATCGAGAATTACCAAGCGGTCGTTCCCTCGACCTGGAACGCAGGCCCCCGTGATCCCAGCGGCCAGCCCGGCCCCTACGAGGCGGCGCTCATGGACCGCCATACGATCTTCGATCCGAAGCAACCGCTGGAAATTCAGCGCACCATCCACAGCTTCGACCCTTGCATCGCCTGCGCCGTTCACGTGGTCGACGCTCACGGCGAAGAGCTGATGCAGCTGCGCGTGCGCTAGAGGACCGCCCTATGACCACCGTGATCGATCGGGATGCTGCAACCCGCACGTTTCTAGCGCACACCGAGGGGCACCTCGCGACCTATCTCGAGGGGTGTGTGCACTGCGGACTGTGCGCCGAGGCCTGCCATTTCTACGTCGCCTCGCGCGACCCCAAGCACACGCCGGCCTACAAGCTGTTCCCGATCGCCAAGGCGCACCGCCGCAACAAGTTCCCGCTCGCCCTGCTCGGACTGGCCCCGCGGGTGACTGCCGCGGATCTACAGCACTGGGAGGAGCTGCTGTTCGACAGCTGCACGATGTGTGGTCGCTGCACGATGGCCTGTCCGATGGGCATCGACATCGCCTCGATCGTCGGGGACGCGCGTCAGGCATGGGTCGCCGCAGGTCTCGGTCCTGCCGACCTGTTCGCGGCGGCCGACAGCTCCCGCGACCACGGCAGCCCGCTCGGCGTCACGCCGGAGAAGCTGCGCGAACGCATCGACTGGATTGCCGACGAGCACGATGTCGAGATCCCGCTCGATCGGCCCAAAGCCGACGTACTGCTGACGCTCTCCTCGGTCGAGACGATGAAGTACCCCGATTCGGTGGCCTCGATGGCGAAGCTCCTGAATCATGCGGGCGTCAGCTGGACGCTCAGCAGCAAGGGCTATGAAGCCACCAATTTCGGCTACCTCGCCGGCAAGGCGGACATCGCCAAGGTGATGGTCCAGCGGATCGTCGCCGCAGCCGAGGGCATCGGCGCCAAGACCGTCATCATCCCCGAGTGCGGACATGCGTTCGGCGTGCTGCGTTGGTCGGCGCCGAACATGATCGGTCGCCGCCTGCCGTTCGAGGTGCTGCACATCACCGAGTACCTCGCGCAGCTGAAGCGCGCTGGGAAACTGCACCTGACGCCGCTCAACGAGCCGATCACCTACCACGATCCGTGCCAGATCTCCCGGCGTGGCGGTGCGACAGCCGATGCGCGCTATCTGCTGCAAGACTTCGCCACCGACTTTCACGAGATGGCGCCGACGGGCACCGAGAACTGGTGCTGTGGCGGCGGTGGAGGAGTACAGGCCATCGGCCGTGCGGCAAACCTCCGCTACCAGGTTTTCAAGCTCAAGATGGAACAGGTGGAGAAGAGCGGCGCGAAAACGATGGTTTCGGCCTGCTCGAACTGTCGCCTGACCATGGACGAGAGCAAGGCACACTGGAAATGGGACGGGGGCCTCGCGAGCCTCGTGGAGCTGATCGCAGAGCATCTCGTCGAGAAGCCTGCGTCCTGAGCGCGCCCGCCCCGTCACGGCGCGATCCATTCGCCTGCCTCGGGGGAAC
>JAJXWE010000079.1 GCA_021781775.1 Pseudomonadota bacterium
GGCGGCGCGCTCGCTCACCGGCGCTGACGGGGCGACCTTCGTGTTGCGCGATGGTGAGCAGTGCTTCTACGCGGACGAGGACGCCATCTCGCCGCTGTGGAAGGGCATGCGTTTCCCGATTCAGCGCTGCATCAGCGGTTGGTCCATGTTGCACCGCCAGCCGGTCGTCGTCCCGGACATCTACGCCGACTCGCGCATTGCGGTGGAGGTCTATCGCCCCACCTTCGTGCGCAGTCTGGTGATCGTGCCGATCCGCAGCATCGATCCAGTCGGGGCGATCGGCAATTACTGGGCGCATCACCACGAGGCAACGCACGAGCAGATCCGGCTGCTGCAGGCGCTCGCCGATACCACGTCGGTCGCCATCGAAAACGTGCAGATGTACGGTGAGCTTGAACAGCGGGTGCGTGAGCGCACCCGCGAGCTCGAGGCCGCGCGGGAAGCGGCGCAGCAGGCGCTCGAGAGCGCCGATCGCGCCAACCGGACGAAGAGCCGCTTTCTCGCCACCGCGAGCCACGATCTGCGTCAGCCGCTGCAGAGTCTCTCGCTGCTGAACGGCAGTCTGCGCCGGATGGTGCGCGAGCCGGCTGCAGGCGAGGCGCTCGCGCAGCAGGAGGTCGCGATCGGCGCTGCGTCGCGGCTGGTCAACACGCTGCTGGACATCAGCAAGTTCGAGTCCGGCGCGATCCGGCCGGAGATCAAGGATTTCGCACTCGACGAACTCGCCGGCGAGCTGAGCCAGGAGTTCGCGAGCACCGCGGCCGCCAAGGGTCTCGAGCTGCGCGTCGAGAGCTGCGCGGCGAGCGTGCGCAGCGATCCGGGGTTGGTCGGGCAAATCCTGCGCAATCTGCTCGCCAACGCCATCAAATACACGCGCGAGGGCGGCGTGACGCTGCGCTGCCTCGAGGACGACGGTTGCGTGCGCGTGCAGGTGCTCGATACCGGGATCGGCATACCCGCCGAGCATCTGCCGCACATCTTCGAGGAGTTTTACCAGATCGGTGTGCCGCAGAACCGTTCGCGGGACGGCTTCGGGCTCGGGCTGAGCATCGTCGAACGCATGGCGCGGCTGCTCGATGTGCCGCTCACGGTCGATTCGCAACCCGAGCGCGGCACGGCGTTCTCATTCGCGCTGCCGGTCGGTCGCACGGCGCAGCACGCTGCTCCGGTGCGCGCCGCCGCGCCCGACGTGGCGGGCAGTCTGCCCCGTGGGCAGCGGGTCCTGCTCGTGGAAGATGATTCCGGCGTGCGCGAGGCCATGGCGCTGCTGCTGAGGTCTCTCGGCTGCGCGGTGAGCGCGGCGGAAAGCCTGACCGAGGCGCTTGAGCGCGCACCCACCGGCACTGGTCCCGACCTGCTCATCACCGACTTTCACCTCGGCGCGCAGAGCGGACTGGATGTGATCGCCGCGCTGCGTGCCCGGTTCGGGCCGCGGCTCGGCGTGATCCTCGTCTCGGGGGATACCTCGCCGGCCATCCAGGGTCTCGAGCCGGACCGGCGCATGCGGCTCGCCCGCAAGCCGATCGAAGCCGATGAGCTGCTGCGGCTGATGAGCGAGCTGGTCGGTATGGCCCAGCCGGCCTGAAGCGGCGCGCACACGCGCCGGTCATTGAGACTAAGGGAGCGCCTGTCCCGACTGCCGCATCAGAGCTGTACTTCGGCCGCGCGCGATCGCGGCAGCGGGTGAACACTCCACGAGGTGATGCTCGAACTGCCGCGCGCAGCTGTCCCACCCGCGGCGCACGGCGCTCTGACGACATGCCGCCGGATCGATCCGCAGCGCCCGCAGCGCGGCGCTGCCGAGGTCGGCGTCCAAGGCCCCGGTGAGGCCGTCTTCGACCACGTCGATCGGCCCGGTGACCGGATAGGCTGCGACGGGAACGCCGCACGCCATGGCCTCGAGATTCACCAGACCGAACGTGTCGGTGCGACTGGGAAAGACCAGGACGTCCGCCGCGGCGATATGTGCCGCTAGGTCCTCGGCAAATCGATAACCGACAAAGTGCGCCGCCGGGTATTGCTGCTCGAGCCGACACCGCTCGGGACCGTCGCCGATGACGATCTTCGAGCCATGCCAGGGCATGCGCAAAAAGGCCTCGACGTTCTTTTCGATCGCCAGCCGTCCGGCATAGGCGGCAACCGGCCGGGGGAGCTGCAGGAATTCCTTTGGACGGGGTCGGAACAGCTCCGTGTTCACGCCGCGGCCCCAGAGCACGAGATTGGCGAAGCCGCGCGCGGCGAGCTCGCGATGCACCGATGCGGTGCTCACCATGCAGCGCTGGGCTGCGGCGTGGAATCCGCGCAGCAGCGCGTACGAGGCGGCGAGCGGAACCGGGATGCGCGAACGCAGGTACTGCGGGAACTGTGTGTGGTAGGAGCTCGTGAAGCGCAGACCCCGGCTGAGGCAGTAGCGCCGCGCCGCCCAACCGACCGGCCCTTCCGTCGCGATGTGCAGCGCGTAGGGCCGATGTGCCTCGATCCGAGACGCGAGTGCGCGTGCCGGGCGCAGCGCAAGCCGGATTTCCGGGTAGCTCGGACAGGGGACGGTGGAAAACTGTCCGGGATGGGCTACGTGCACGTCATAGCCGAACCCGGCGAGACACTCGACCGTCTGTGTCAGCGTCGTGACCACGCCGTTGGTCAGCGGGCGCCACGCATCCGTCACAATCAATATGCTCTTCATGCCTGCGGCCTTGCGTCGCCTTGAGGTCCCGGTAACACCTTGTACGGTGCGTCCATGACTGTTTGGAGACAATCCGGTGAACAGTTGTGTCGTGTGTCGCGCGCGATGACGTCGACCTTTCAGCGCGACCGGGGCCGACCGCGCGCGATGGGCGAGAGGGAACTTGGTGAACGGCTGTCACATTTGAGCAATGAGAGTGTTGTTTCATTGAAAGTCGGTGCCACCGGGGCACCGAAAAATGACGGGCGGGGACGGAATGATGCACGAACTGCGGGCGGCGCTGGCGGTGCAGCGCTGGGATGATCATCGTTATTACCATCACAGCCGAATCAATCAATCGTTGCACCTGGTGAGCGCGCTGAGTTTTCTCGCCGCCTACGTGATCGTGTTCGTAAGCCCGTTGTGGGCCGCGCTCATCGGCTGGCTGTTTGCGATGGTGACCCGTCAGACCGGCCACTTCTTCTTCGAGCCGAAAGGCTACGACGTCGTCAATCGGGCGAGCCACGCGCACAAGGAACAGATCAAGGTCGGCTACAACCTGCGGCGCAAGGTCGTGCTGCTGTGCGTCTGGGCGCTCTCGCCGCTCGTCCTGTGGGCGAGTCCTACTCTGTTCGGGATCTTTCCGCCGCACTCGGCCCAAGCCGAGTTTCTGCCGCACCTCGGGCGGCTCTGGCTCGCCATCGGCGTGGGCGCGCTCGTGTTCCGCGTCGCGCAGCTGTGGATCATCCGTGACGCTCAGACCGGGTTGGTGTGGTTGGTCAAGATCCTGACCGATCCCATCCACGACGTCATGCTCTATCACCGAGCGCCGCTGTATCTGTTGCGCGGAGAGCTGATCGACCCGATGAGTGCCGGCGAAGGCGGGCAACCAGCATCTCCTTCAGCAGCCGGGCTTTGATCGCGCGCTCATCGGCCACGCCCTCCCACCACCAGCCGTCCGCCTGCATCTGCTGCGCCGCGGCGACAAACCGGTCGCTCACTTCAGCGAACTCGGCCTCGCCGTAGTTCAGGCTGAAAATGAGCCGTCCGGTTCCCACCCAGCTCAGGGCCAGCCCGGCGGTGCGCAGGTAGTATTGCAGCATCCAGTTGTAGCGCGATGGCCGCGGATACCAGACGGTCCAGATGCTCGAGAGCGCGGCCACGCGCGCATTGAGGCCAGCGTCTTTCAGCCGCTCATTGAGCGCCGCGGCCCGGGTCTGCCAGGTCCGGTCGAGATCCCGATAGCAGCCCGCGACGAACGGGGAGTCGAGTCGGCGCAGAAACTCGTTCATCGCGCCCATCACGTACGGATGCGAATTGAAGGTCCCGCGGGCGAGACACAGATCCGCGGGGCGCTCGGCGCTGAAGCGTCGCATCAGATCCGCTCGGCCGCACACCACGCCGATCGGCAGGCCGCCGGCGATGGTCTTGCCGTAGGTGACGAGGTCGGCCCGCACCCCGAAATACTCTTGTGCGCCACCGCGGGCGAGTCGGAAGCCGACGAACACCTCGTCGAAGATCAAGGGAATGCCGCGTTGCGTGCACACCTCGCGCAGCGCATGCAGCCACTCGGCGTACGCCGCCCGGTCGAAATGCGCGCGACGCACGCTGCCGGTGAGCGTCGAGTCCGCAGGCGCCGGTGCGTTGGGATGAAGGGCCTGCAGCGGATTGACGAGGACACAGGCGATGTCCGAGCGACTGCGCAGCACGCGCAGGGTAGCCGGATGCATCTCGCGCAGTGTGAGGGTGTCGCGGGCCGGGACCGGGTTGCCGGGTCCGGGCTGAACCTCGCCCCACCAGCCGTGATAGGCACCGCCGAAGCGCACCAGATAGCGCCGCCGGGTGTGATAGCGCGCCAGCCGCACCGCCTGCATCACCGCCTCGGTGCCCGACATGTGAAAGGAAACCTGCCCGTGCCCGGAAATCTCCTGCAGACGGGCCACGTTGTCCGCGATGAGCGGATGGTAGGTGCCGAGCACCGGTCCGAGCTCGTGCACGCGCGCGGCGCCGCGTGCGATGCACTCCTTGTAGTGCTCGTAGCCAAAAACGTTCACGCCATAGGAGCCGGTGAGGTCAAGCAGCCGGTTACCGTCGAGGTCGATCAGCTCGCACCCCTGCGAGGCGCTGGCGAGCACAGCGGCGGGGAAGGCGTTGCGGATCAGCCCGGCGAACGGGAACGGCACCCGGTAGCGCGAGGTGAGCTGCCAGTCAGGCAGCGCCCCGGCGGTCCGCGCGGTCTCGGCCGCCGTGCGGGCAAAACGCGCGGCGTAGCGTGCGGCGAGGCGCTCGAAACCGGCGCGGCGCTGCGCAGCGACGGGCGCCGGCGCGTTGTCCGCCTGGAAGCAATACGGCTCGCGGAACTCGTAGAACGGTACCTGCGCGGCGATCCAGCTCGCGATGCGCGCATGTCCGGCCAGCGAGCGGGGCTTGGCGAGCGACAGCTCGATCCGCCGTCGCAGCCGGGGCAGCGCGGCCGAGGCCGCCGCCACCAGCACGATCGTCTCACCCAGCCCGACGCCGGAAGGACCTGTCATGACATTTACCTGCTGCGCTGCTTCAGCGCCATCCTATGACCGAGGCGTGACACTCTCATGACTCCCCGATCGCTCCTGCAGCGCCTCCTGCGGCAGGATCAGCTCAACTTTCTGCTCACCAACCGCCTGCCGCGACGCCGTCTGACACAGGCGGCCGGCTGGTTCAGCCGGATCGAGCACCCCTGGATCTGCGCGGCCAGCATCGCGGTGTGGCGGCTGTTCGCTGATGTGGACCTGAGCGATGCCAGGCACGGGCGTTTCAGGAGCCTGCACGCGTGCTTCACGCGCGAGCTGCGCGAGGGCGCGAGGCCCGTCGACGCTGACGCGCAGGTTCTGGCTTCTCCCTGCGACGGGCTGGTGGGAGCGTTCGGAGCGGTAGGGGACGGTACCGTGCTGCAGGCGAAAGGACAGGCCTACGGGCTCTCGGAGCTGCTGGCCGGGGGAGCCCGGGCGGCGGATTTCCACGGCGGCTGCTATGCGACGCTGCGCCTGACGGCCGGCATGTATCACCGCTTCCATGCGCCCTACGCCTGCCGGGTCCGCCGCGTCACCCACGTGCCCGGGGATACCTGGAACGTCAACCCGAGTGCCCTGCGGCGCATCGAGCGGCTCTACTGTCGCAATGAGCGCGCCGTGCTGGCCTGCGAGCTGGTCCCGAGCGGCGAGCCGCTGGTCGTGGTGCCGATCGGCGCGATCCTCGTGGCCGGCATTCGCCTGCATTTTCTCGATCTGCGGCTGCACCTCGGGTACGCGGGGCCGCACGTCATCGACTGCGATGCCCCGCTGGGCAAAGGGCAGGAGATCGGATGGTTCGAGCACGGCTCGACGCTCATCGTGCTCGCGCCGGCGGGGTTCGCGCCGGTCGATCGAGTCCGCGCGGGAAGTCGCCTACGCGCCGGCGAAGCGTTGTTCCGCCGGATCTGATGCCGCGCATCGATCCGGTGCACCGGCCGCTTGTGATGCCAACGTGCGTCCGGGCGCCGCAGTCGGCCGTCTGCTGCGGCGCCGCGCCAGCAGCAGGACAGCGGCGAGGGCGGTCAGCATGGCGGCGACCGGCGCGCCATCGGCCAGACCGCTGCGCAGCGCGGTGATGTGCGCACCGAGATAGTAGCCGGCCAGCACGAACTCGCTGATGCCGACGATGACCGCCGGGGTGTTGAACCGCACGAAGGTCGGGTAGTCCAGCCGCAGGCTGCCGGCCAGCGCCGGGACGATCCATGACAGCGGGCCGCTCAGGCGCGCGGCGAAGACGGCCCAGGCGCCGCGGCGACGGAAGAACTCGACGCCCCGCTGGTAGCTGTCCGGGCGCACCAGACGGCTCAGCAACGGCCAGCGCTCGAGCTGATGCCACAGACGGGCGCCGCAGTGCCGCCCGATCCAGTAGCTGCAGTTGTCGCCGAGCACCCCGCCGCCGTACAGCGCGACCAGCACGCCGCGCAGCTCGAGCGCACCCGTACCGGCGAGCGCGGCGCCGCAGAGAAATACCAACTCGCCGGGGACGATCAGGGACAGCGGCACCAGCGTCTCGAGGCAGGCGCCGAGAAACAGCGCCGGGTAGGCCCAGCGGGGATGCGACTGCACGATTGCGAGCGCGTACGCCAGCACGGCGTGCTCAGCGCACGACATCGTAGGCGCGGTCAAGCTTGTACCGCAGCGGCAGCAGCGCCTCGAGCAGCCAGCGCAGTCCCTGGCGCAGGTAGCCGCGCGCGGCG
>JAJXWE010000080.1 GCA_021781775.1 Pseudomonadota bacterium
GAAGTAAGACCGCGAGACGCTGAACAGGATGCTCACGTCGGCCCCGGACATCAGCACCGCATCGACCCGCAGAGCGTTGTCGGCATTGCGCAGCGCCAGCACGAGCGGGATGCACAGACCGGGGCCGGTGATGCGGCCGACGAGATACGCGCGCGTCGTCTGGTAGAACACCGCGCGGATCACCTCGAGGCGCTGCACGACCTCCAGAGCGCCGAGGCTCTCCAGGTGACGCCGCACCTCCCCGGCAACCTGCTGGATGCTGCTCTCGAGATCCTTCCAGGGCGTGCGGAAGCGCACGTTGCCGAGCAGCTCCTCGATCAGCAGCGGCAGCGAGCCGTGTATGCCGTAGGCGTGTGTGAGGATCGGCGAGGTCGTGCTGACCGGCGGCTCCAGATCGACGGCGACGAACTCGATGTCCGGTGCGACGCCGATCGTGCCGAACAGGCGGCGGCTGACGGAGCTGAAGTAAGTCTTGGGGAACGCCGCATCGGGCAGCGCGGCGATCTCGAGCGCAAATGCGGCGCGGATCTGCCGCCACAGCGCGCGATCCAGGGCGGATGCGCCGAGCAGGGAGCCTACCTCGGCTACCGTGCGCTCGACGAAGCGGTCGTACAGCTCGATGCGCTCGACCCGGTCGTGCTGGCTCGCCTTCCAGTCGCCGGCCTCGAAGCGCGCCGGCGCGCGCCGGGTGATCGCTCGGAATGCCCCGTTGTATTGCGCGAACGCCTCGGCAATCCGGCGGGCGCATTCATGCGCGCTCGGCGGCTGCGTCTCAGGGTTCGCCGGGCTGTGCATCGGGGAGATCTCTTACTCGGTGAGACCGGAGCGTCCTCAATTGCGGCGCCGGATCGCTGTGCAGGCCGTGCCGCAGTGCGCGCTGTGACGATATCCAGATTACCGCGCCGAGGCAATCGGCCCGCCGGTCAGATCAGTGCAAGCTGCTCGACCAGCAGTTCCTCGCGCAGCGTGCGCACCTGCTGCAGCTGCACGTGCACGAACTCGGCGGTCTGCCGCTCGAGCGCTGCGCTGATGGCCGGGCCGCCGACGGCGACATCGACCAGCTGGGGATCGTCGACCGCGTGGCCGATCTGGCTCACCATGACGCATTCGGCCGAGTGCGCGCCGGGGATCTGCGCCACGGCTGTGTGCGCGATCCGCAGCGCGAGGATGTTGTAGAGCTTGCCGGTGTGACTTACCGGGTTTTTGCCCGCGACGCCTTCCACGCTCATGGCGCGGTAGGGCGTGATCAGCCCGCTGGCGCGGTTGCCGCGGCCGGTCTGGCCGTCATCGCCGGCCTCGGCAGAGGTCCCAGTGACGGTGAGGAAGATGTCTCCGCGAGCGAGGTCATCGGCCACGTTCACTGCGGCGCGCACCGGCAGAGAGGTCGTGCGGGCCGCCGCTGCCGCCGCCAGCTCCGCGGCAACGGCCTTGGCGTTCAGATATTCGTCGGAATTACCGAGGAAACGCCCGAGGAAGGCGCAGCTGATGGTCAATTCGATCAAACCGTCGTGCCGGACGCCCATCACCTTGATGTCCGGACCGAATGCCGGGTGCGCCTGGCGCGCGGCGGTATCGGTCAGCGCCGCCTCGGCGGCGATCACAACTCGCTCCAGGTCCGTGAGCGGCGCGAATCCGGCGCCGTACGAGGTGTCGTTGGCGAGTGCCGCGACGGCGGAGCGGGCGAACAGCCAGTTGAGGTCCCGCGAACCATGACGCAGTCGCGAAGCGATGCGAACGTCATGATCGACGTCGAGATTGGGAAGGTGTGAGCGGAGCCACTCGCGGCACGCGTCGGTCGCGATTTCCTGCACCGGGATGTGCACGCCCGCATGCTCGGCGGTGGCCCGGCCGGCGAGGTAGATCTCGATCGGCTCGTGCGTCTCGCCGCCACCGAAAGCCGGACGGGACGTGCCGGCGCAGAGCATCACCTTGTCGACGTTGTGGTGCAGGATGACGCCGAAGCGATCCAGGTAGTACTGGCACAGGCGTACGCACACGTGCTCGGCGATGCCGTCGCAGATCGAGTCGGGATGCCCCGGGCCCTTGCGCTCGACGATTTCCACCGGCGATGTGCCCGGTGGAACGCGTTCGAGTGCGCGCAGGATCAGCCGCATGACGGCTTACGCCTTGGCGCGTCGGTGCGGCGCGGAATCGAGCAGGCGGCGCACGTCATCGTCGTCGAGCTGCTCGAAGCGCTCGAACCACTGACCGACGGCCGAGAGGTCGGCGGGCGTCTGGAGCACGACGAGCAAGTCGGCCTCGCGGTGCACCCGCGCGGATGCCTGCGGCGAGGCGACCGGAGCCGCAGCGACGATTGTGGCGGCGCCTGCGCGCCGCGCCGCCTGCACGGCCGCCAGCATGGTCGCGCCCGTTGCGAGTCCGTCATCGACGAGGATCACGGTCTTGCCGTGCAGGTCGAGGGGCGCCCGACCCGGACGGTAGATCTGCTCGCGGCGCGCGATTTCCTGCAACGCATCCCGGCGCAACGACTCGAATCGCGCGTCGCCCGCGGACGCGGCGTACTCGTCCCGGACGACGATGCCGCCGGAGGCGGCTGCGCCGACGGCCAGCTCCGGGTCGTACGGCAGGGCGATTTTGCGGACGATGAGCACATCGAGCGGCGCGTCGAGCGCGACGGCAACCTCGTAGGCGACGGCCACGCCTCCGCGCGGCAGGCCGAGCACCAGCAGCGGTTCGGTAAACGCGTGTCCGCGCAGCGCCTGCGCGAGCGCCCGACCGGCGGCCGCGCGGTCGGCGAAAACATGCGCTTCTGAGCCCGTGCGCATCAGAGAGCCTCTCCAGGATTCCGCTCGATGGCTGCCGCGCGCCTGCGCTGCATGCCGCCTGCTGCTGATTGAGCCATGCCGGGCGCGCGGTGCGCCATCCGTATGATTCCGGGGGCCGTGCGCGCCTCAGGGGCCGCTGGGCGCCGGGGCATCGGGGCAACTACCTATCCGGCTGCGGTCGTTGCGGGTTCACCGTCCGCAGCGGCAGTGAAATCCTCCCCCAGGCAATCGCTCACGGGGACGACAGATGATCTGGCGCCGACTGTTGCTCGCGATACCGGACCTCGAACTCGCTCCGAGTTATGTGTTCGATCGTGTCGGGCGGCTGGCGCGCGCCTTCGATGCGCACGTCGATCTGTTCCATTGTCTCTATGAGCCGAGCTTCGCGCCGCAATCCGGCGCACACGATCAGGCCGCACAGCGCATCGCCGATCACGTGCAGGAGCGCCGCCGCCGCCTGGAGCGTCTCGCCGACATCTTGCGCGATCAAGGCGTGGCCGTGAGCGCGAGCGTGCGTTGGGATTATCCGGTTTACGAAGCGGTCATCCGCCAGGCGCTGCGGTACAAGGCTGACGTCCTGATCGCCCCGGCCCTCTCCCCGCAGGAGCCGGCGCGCACCGTGGTTTACCGCGAACAGCGGCTGATCGAGCAGGCGCCCTGCGCCGTGCTGCTGCTCAGGACGCAAGAGGTGTATGCCCGGGGCGGTGTCGTGGCGGAGGTGGACCCGCCGCACGCGCACGACGGCAACGTCGATCTCGACGAGATCGTGATTGGCGCGGCCAAGACGTTGGCGGGCGCGCTCGGCGACGTCCCGGTCCATCTGCATCACGCCGCGCCGCTCGGCGGCGAAGGCGCCGGCGCCCATACGCTCGCGGTGATCAGCGAGCAGCGTGTTCGCCGCCTCGCCGAGCTGCACTCGGTCGGTGCCGCGGACGCGTGCGTGGAATACGGGGAGCCGAGCACGACGCTGCCCACCTACGTACGCTCGGCGAGGGCGCAGACGCTGGTGATCGGGGTCGGCTCGCACGCGCGCAGGCCTGCTGTCCTCGGCGCGCGCCTCGCCGAGTCCATCGAGTGTGACCTGCTGGTGGTCAAGTCCCGCTACGAGCATCCGGCTGTCGGCTCGCAGCCCTCACCGGCGGTGCTGCCGCAACCCTTGTGAGCCTCGGCGGGCCGCTGCCGTGCGGCCGGGCGGATCGACGGCGTCGCGGATCCCCCGTGGCCCCAGGAGAGGCGCCGAGCGGCGCGCGGAAGCCGCGGGTCGCGCGCCTGGCCCGGCGTGCTCGACCGATCAGGATCCCGCCGGATGTGGGGTCGCGCCGGGGGGCGCGCTCTGCGGTGTGTCCTGTGGCGTGCGTTGAGGCACCCGCGCCGGTCGGGCCGGTTGCGTGACGATGGGCTTGCCGGGCCGCGGCAGGCGGCGATGGCAGGCCGCCGGGAGCGCGAGCGCGAGCATCAGGCCGGCCAGGCCGCAGAGGCGTTGCACCGGGGTCATCGGGTTGCTCCAGTCGTGATGCGCGGCGGGCGCCGCGCCTGCAGGCAGCGAAATAGCGCACCCCGGGGCCGCTGCCCATCCGCACATGTCGCGCGCCGGGGGCGGCCGGGCGAGCCGCGTCCCGTAGGGGGAGCGCAATTTGCTATGCTTCACGGTTTAACCGCCTACGCCGGTCCCACAGGGCCGGTGCCTACGCCCATGCTGCAAAAACTCACCGACAGCCTCGCGACCCACAAGTGGTTCTGGTACACGATTCTCGGCGTTCTTGCGCTGGTTTTCGCGGCCTGGGGCGCCTACGGCATCGTCAACCTGAACTTCGGCAGCAGCGATTACGCGGCCACGGTGAACGGCCAGACCATCACGCTGCAGCAGGCGCAGAATGCCTGGCTGCGCGACCAGGGCCAGATCGACCAAGCCTACGGCGGCAATGTGCCAAGCGCGCTGCGCAAGCGGTTGCAGGGCGAGGTGCTCGAGGAACTGATCAACGAGGCGCTTATCGCCCAGCGCACCGACCAGCTCGGCTACCGGGTCTCCGAGGCTGACCTGCTCCAGGCGATCCGCGCCGTGCCGGCGTTCCAGGTCGGCGGGCACTATTCGCCGCAGGCGGCCGAGGATGCGCTGACGGAAGCCGGGATTTCCCTCTCGCAGTTCGAGCATGACCTCCAGAGCGAGCTGCGCCGCAACCAGCTGGTCGAGGGCATCCGTGCCTCGGATTTCCTCACCCCGGTGGAGATCCAGCGCGCCAATGCGCTGTATGACGAGCAGCGGGACGTGCAGTACCTCGAGTTCCCCTCGAGCCGCTACGCGAGCCAGGCGCCGGTGATGCCCGCCGAGATCCAGGCCTACTACCAGGCGCACCAAGCGCAGTTTCTCATCCCCGAGTCGGTCGACCTGCGCTACGCGCAGCTCACCCTGGCGCAGGTTCGCTCGAGCGAGCAGATCCCGGACACCGATCTGCAGGCGCTGTACCAGAAGGACATCAATCGCTTCGTCGTGCCCGAGCGGCGCGAGGCCAGCCATATCCTGATTCCCTTCGGCAAGGACCCCAAGGCGGCGCTCGCCCAGGCGGAGAAGATTCTCAAGCTCGCCCGCTCCGGGCAGAACTTCGCGGCGCTCGCCAAGAAGTACTCGCAGGATCCGGGCTCAGCCCGCAATGGCGGAAATCTGGGATGGATCGGTCGCCAGGGCTTCGTGAAGCCCTTCACCGACGCGCTGTTCGCCATTCCCAAAGTCGGTGACGTCGTCGGACCGGTCAAGAGCCCCTACGGCTATCACATCATCCGCCTGGATGCGATCCAGCCGGGCCACACGCAGTCGTTTGCCGAGGTGAAGGCACAGCTGATGACCCAGCTCCAGCGCAGCCGTGCCACCGAGCGGTTCGGCCGGATCGAAGACAAGCTGCAGAATGCGATCGAGCAGCCGGGTGCAACCCTGGGTGCGATCGCCAAGCAATACGACCTGACGAGCGGGGAAATCCCGCTATTCCTGCGCGGCAGCGGGGCAGCGCCCATCGGTGCCGCCCCGGCGGTGCAGAACCTGGTGTTCGGTAGCGCGGCGATCGCCGTCGGCAGCATCGGCGGTCCGGTCATCCTCGACAACAACCGGCTGGTGCTGGTGAAAGTCGTGGCGCGTCACGGTCCGCAGGTCAAACCGCTGGCCGAAGTTCAGGCGGACATCGTCACGGCGATTCGCGCCGAGCGGACCCAGCAGGCGGCGCTCGCGGCGGCCGAGGCGGCGCGGCAGAAACTCGTCGGCGGCGAGAGCTTCGAGAAGGTGGCGAGCGCGCTGCGGATGAAGGTCGCGCCGGTCAAATTCATCGGCCGCGACGACCCGTCCGTGCCCGCGCAGATCCTCCGGCTGGCGTTCGCCGCGCCCAAGCCGAGCACGGGTCCGGTGTATGAGGCCCGGGCTCTGCCCGGGAATGCCGGTGCAGTGCTGCTCACCGTGACCGCGGTGCGCACCGCCCCGCAGGCGAATCCGCTCATGGTGCGTACGCGGCTCGAGCAGCAGCTGCGCACCGATGCCGACGCCGAAGTGCGCGCCTACCTCACGCAGATGCGGGCGGCGGCCAAGGTGCGCAAGAACCCGCACGCCTTCCAGTAGCGGGCTCGGTGGCCCGTCCCTGGCGCGCTGTTGCGGGGGCGCGTTGTGGGGCGCCGCTGCCCGTTACGCCGGCTCGATGTCCGGGAAACTCATGCCGACGGTGCTGAAGCCCCCGTCGACGTAGAGGATCTCGCCGGTGATTCCGCCGGCGAGGTCGGAACAGAGAAACGCCGCCGCATTGCCGACGTCGTCCTGCGTCACGTTGCGCCGCAGCGGGGAGACTTCGGCGACCCGGTTGAGCATTTTGCGGAAGCCCGCGATCCCTGCGGCCGCCAGGGTCTTGATCGGACCGGCGGAGATGCCATTGACCCGAATTCCGCGCGGACCGAGGTCCGCGGCCAGGAAGCGCACATTCGCCTCGAGGCTCGCCTTGGCGAGCCCCATCACGTTGTAGCTCGGAATGGAGCGCACCGCACCGAGGTAGGACAGCGTCAGCAGGGCGCCGGCGCGCCCGGCCATCAGGGGCGCCGCGCCGCGCGCCAGGGCGGTTAGGCTGTAGCAGATCGG
>JAJXWE010000081.1 GCA_021781775.1 Pseudomonadota bacterium
CAGTCGGGCTCCGCACCGTCCACGACATCGGCCCCGGCGGCCCCGGCCACAAGCCCACCCGCCTCGGGCGGCACGGCTGCCGCGACACCCGCGGGCACCGCGCCCAGTGCACCTGCTACGGGCAAAGCCGGATCGGCACAGCCGGCCGGCAAGGGCACGGCGAGCGGCTCGCAGACCAAGCCCCCGCCGGCGAGCGACGGCACGCCGCCGCACCCGTGACCGGCGAGCCGGCCGCGCCGGATTGCACGCAGCCGCAGCGCTGCCTATTCGTCTCCGACGTCCACCTCGATGTGGCCGCGAATGCCGCGCAACGGCAGTTCTTGGATTTTCTCGGCGGCGAGGCGACTCACGCCGACACCTTGTACATCCTCGGGGATCTGTTCGAATCCTGGGTTGGGGATGACTCGCCGGAGCACGGCGCGGTGCTCGATGCACTGGCCACGCTCAGCGCACGCGGTGTCGCATGCTTCGCACTGCACGGCAACCGGGACTTCCTGCTCGGCGGGGGATTCTCCCAACGCACCGGCTGCCGGCTGCTGCCCGACCCGGTGGTGACCACCCTCGCGGGTGAGCCAGTGCTGCTCACCCACGGCGATGCGCTCTGCACCGACGACCACGCCTACCAGGAACTGCGCAGCATCGTGCGCGACGAGGCATGGCAGCGGCGCTTCCTGGCACTGCCACTGGCGACGCGTCAGCTGCTGGCAGACGAGGCGCGCGCTGGCAGCCGCGCGCACACCACGCGGACAGCGCCCAGCATCATGGACGTCAATTCCGAAGCCGTGCAGGCCGCCTTTCGAGCCACGGGGGTGCGGCGCATCATTCACGGCCATACGCACCGGCCAGCAGTGCACGACGGACAGCTCGACGGTCGGGCCGTGCAGCGCATCGTGCTCGGCGCGTGGTATGAGCAGGGCAGCTGCCTGCGGCTTCAGGACGACCGGTTCGAACTGCACACGCTACCCCGCTGAGCGGCCAACCCGCGCAGCGGGATAGCGGCGCACCGCTCAAGGATTGGGGGTGCCCGGCGGTCCCATGCCCATACCCATGCCCATGCCGCGCCGGCCCATGCGGTGCTTCCACATGGGCGGACGCGCCGGCGCGAGCACCTTGAATTTGGCCATCTGCTCGGCGCTCAGGACCTTCGCCATGCGATCCATCATTTCCTCGCGCGCCGCGAGATGCGCCTTGCGGGCCGCGCGCATCGCCGCCATGACCTGCCTCATGCTCGCGCGCATCGCCACGTGCTGCTGATCGAGAATCGCCTTGACCTGCTGTTGCTGCGCGGCGTTGAGGTCGAGCAGCACGGTAAGTTGATGCAAGCGCCACTGCTCCATGCGCTGCATCCGGCGCATCATGGCCGGACCGCCCCAGGCGGGGTGCGGAGGTGGCGGCGGACTCTGTGCCAACGCGACGCCCGCCAGGCTGGTGAGCGCCAGGACAATCAGACTTCGTTTGTTGAGTAGCCCGGGCCGGTCACCCGACCCAGGCCCTCCCCGGAGCCGGACTTGGAGATTTCCACCATCCGGCTCTTCCGCTGATGTGGCTTGCGGTACCTTCGTCATAGCTCATCTCCAGATGTGCACTACGATTCGGGGCTGGGGCAGAGGGAAGTCCCGAAGGAGATCGTTAAATCTGTCCCAGGTCAGGCGTGCTCGCTGGCTGCGACGATTGAGCCACTTGAACCAGCTTCGGCGGACCTGAAGCGCAAAACGATCCAGGCTCGCCATGTTCCCGTTGACGCCAAAGTAGTTGAGGTGGCCCTGCACGCGCCGTGAGAGCGCCGCGTGCTGCTGCCTGATCGGTAGGTGCCGATTCTCACGACACCATGTGTGCACGGCCTTAATAGCCCGCGCCAGGCGCGCACGCCGGGTCTTGCACGCAACCGTCCAGCTGCCCTTGCGGGTTCGTCGCCAATACCAGCAGAACCCCAGGAAGTCGAAGGTCGTCGGGCTCCTGCCTTCCCCTCGGGACCGCAGCGGTCGTTGAAAGGCCAGCAGCCGAGTCTTCTCAGGGTGCAGAGTAAGCCCAAAGCGTTCCAGTCGCTTGCCGAGCACCGCCATCACCCGCTGCGCATCGTCCTGTCGCTCAAAGCCGAGAACACCGTCATCCGCGTACCGGACAAGTACTGCCTTGCCCTTCAGTCGCGGCCGGACTTCCTCGGTGAACCACCGGTCCAACACGTAGTGCAGATAGGCGTTCCCCAGCAGCGGCGACAGAGTAGAACCCTGGACCGTCCCCAGCGACGGCTCGGTGAACTCCTCCCCGTCCAGCACCCCCACGTGCAAGCATTTGCCCACGAGCCGCAGGATCGACCCGTCGGCCACCCGCTTCTGGAGCATCTCCATCAGGTGTTTTCGATCCACACTGTGGTCGGTAGAGACGAGCCTCGATGCTGTAGCCTTTGCGCAGCCTTGCCGCAGATGGCGCTTTCGCACCGGCGACCTCACCGAGCCGGCATGGCCTCTTGTACTCGTCCCCCCGGTCAGAACCCGCCGTGCGGATTGCCCGCAACGGGCTCCCCAGAGCGCGTTTGTCGTGAAGAAGAACATGGGTATCACACCGCCTGGTGTACCGTTTTAGGGTACGGCAGTTCGAACCACGAACGGCTCCCCAGGTGGCTCCAGTACAGCCGATGTCGCTGGCTCTGCCGACGCAGAGTGCGAATCCACTGCCGCTGAACCTCCCGCATGATCCATTGCAGCTTGCGCTGACAGTGATGGAGGCCAAAGTACTGATATAAGCCGGTCAGCATGACATGCAGATGCCGCTGCTGGTCGCGTCTCTTCCAGTGCGTATGACGGATCAACCACTCATGGGTGCGAGCCAGGAATTTCCGGCAGCTTTTCACGCTCGGGCTGCGGACCACGGCGAATTTCCCGCTTCGGTCCACACCACAGACGTGTTTCAGCCCCAGGAACTCAAAGGACTTCGGTCGCTTGCCGTACTTCGCTCGCTGCTCCCTGGCAAATCTCCCGAAGAGCATCACCTGAGTCTTTTCCTCAGCCAACGTCAGATTGAACCCCGCAAAACGCTTCCGTAGCTCTCTGAGAAAGTCCTCCGCGTCCTGCCCGTACTCGAAGCACCCCACGAAATCGTCAACGAAGCGCACCAGATAGGCCTCACCTTGACATCGACGTTTGTATTTCCTTTCAAACCACATGTCCAGGCTGTGATGCAGGTAGAGATTACTGAGGATGCAGGAGGAGCAGGCTCCCGTTTCGCTCTCTCCGCTACCTTCCGAAGTCCCGTTGACATGCCCAGCGACGCCAAAGCGTCGGTCATGTTGCCCTCCGGAAGCTCACATCAGCACGGGCCGCCTTTGCTCGCCCGGGTCCGGGTGCCTGCCGTTCCCCGAGGTCAACGCTCTTATTCGGCCCTCCGACTCCCTGCTCCGCTTCGCGCCCGAGCTCCGGTTCCCCTCGCTCGGGCCTACCTACTCCAGGATCGCTCCCGTGCAGGACAGGCAGGGCCTCCCAGATGACTGGTCCATCCTCTTGAGCACGCGCCGTAGTCGAACACCCCGCCGGTTGCATCGCTCCCTCGACCTTCACGGGAACTACGCTGCTGCCTTCAGGCGCCATGACACCCTGGACACCGGAATGATGAACATTACGAGACTGCATTCCCACGGCTCACACTCTCACATGCCTACGTATCGCCGTCGGGGTTACCCCCGTCGTCGCAAGGCTTGCTTCCGGCCTGCGGGTCTACGCTTTGACCGGGCGGGATTCGCACCCGCTGGACAGATGCTCCGAATTTCCGGACGTGACCGATCACGTCCTTCCCTTCAGACCAGCCTTTACTGGTCACTTCCATGGCTGTATCTCCGGGACAGCAGGCCGGTTGAATCGTGACGCACGATACCCGGCAGAGGGATGGTAGAGCATTTGCCGCCCGCCGGCGCGCAGGCCCGTCACGCGCGGGACGCTCAGCGTGCGCGGTGTGCGCGGCCGGCCGGGGAACGCAGCCAGCCGCCCCTGAAGCCGGCGCGGCGCAGACCACGGCGGATGTACGGGTTGTGCCGCAGGATGCGCCAGACCAGACCGCCGTACTCGTTGGCGATCATCGCGAGGATCGGACCCTGGTCGATGCCGAGGTAGTTGCCGTCGACCCAGCCCAAGCCCGGCACCACGTGCCCGTGCCGCGCGAGCGCGGCATCCGTGAAGCTGGGATTGAATGCATCCAGAAATCCGTAATGCGTGTAGATCAGCGTACCGTAGTTGCGCAGCAGGGCGGTGGTCGCGAGCGTGACGATCCGCGGGTCGAACGGCAGCGAGCCGACCACCGCAGTCGGAGCCAGCGTGCCGTCGTCGACGTACGGTGGCGCGATGCCCCGCGCGACGTAACTATAGAACCGGCGCTGGCCGTGACGAAACGGCGCCCGCACGTCGCCGGGACCGTCGCAGGTCGTCAGGCCCCAGATGTCGGGACCGTAACCGTCCCAGCCGAGCGGGTCGCGGATCGCGTACTGACGCTGCGCGAGCGTGGCGCGCCGCGCGTTGCCGAAGTAGGTCTCCCCATGCGCGCGCATGAACTTGTCGGCGATGCCGCGCAGATCGATCCACACCGCGGTGTACTGGTGGCCGAACTGCGGGCCGAAGGCGAGCATGGTCTGGCCATCGAGGTGGCGCCAGTCCGAGCCGTAGGTGGACGTCCAGGCCCGCCAGGCATCGGCGCGCAGCGGATGCGTCGGTGAGCCCATGCCGAGGATGTACAACAGGGACGCCTCGTTGTAGCCGGCCCAACGCAGATGGGCGAAGCCGGTCGTCGGAAACCAGGCGACGCTGACGCGTGGGTCGCCGCCGGGCTCGGCCCAGCGCCAGTCCACCCGCAGGTACAGCTTGCGGGCCATCGCGCGCACCTGCCGCTCGAGTGGCGTCGGTTTGTCGAAGTAGCCACCGGCCGTGAGCACCCCGGCCATGAGCAGCGCGGTGTCGATGGTGGACAGCTCGCTGCGCGGGGCACGCAGCCCGGTGTGCAGGTTCAGGAAGTGATAGAAGAAGCCGTGATAGCCCGCTTCGCCGGTGCGCTGCGGGCCCTGCGGCAGGCTCAGGAGAAAGGCGAGCGTCGTGCGCACCCGCGCGGCGGCCGCCCGTCGCGAGACGTAGCCACGCTCGGCGCCGATGACTTCGGCGGTGAGCGCAAAGCCCGTCGCGGCGATGCTGGAAGGCGCGGAGGTGGGCCAGCGATCGGGCGCGAGTCCGGTCTGCGGATCGGTGGTCTGCCAGAAATAGTTGAAGGTGCGCCGCTCGATGTCGAGGTACATGCCCTGCGGGTGGGCGGCGATCCGGCGGATGGCTGCGGCCGACAGCGGACGGGTGGGCAGCGCAGCCGCCCGAGCGCGCACCGCGGCCAGGACCGCCAGCGCGCATGCGACGGTCAGCACGGAGCGGATGGCGCCGCGCCGGCCGCGCGCCGCATCCGGTTCAAACCGTTTTCGACTCCGAAGCCCCTTGCCGTCCTTGCTGCGGCGAGGATCATCCCGTCGCGGGTGCCTGTCGATCAGGGCGCTGCCTCGGCTGAGGGTAGGGTGAGGAAATTAAAATATCGCAATCGCGCCTCCGGTCAAGTCGATGGGGCCGCGCACGCGCGACCGCTCCGGAACGATGACACTGCTGCACACTGTAACGGCTTGCCCGTGCGCCCGGCTCAGCGCGCGCGAGGCTCGGCACCGCGGAAACGTCCAGACTCCGGGGCACACGGACGAGAGCCGGGCCGACCGAGGAGGTTTTTGACTGCCGAGCGTCTTACCAGAGGAGGGAATGGTGCCCGCTCAAGCTGTCCGGCCAATGTCCGGCGGCGTCCGCACCCGTATTATGCACATCAATGGGTGTTTCAAGCATGCATGATCAGGCCCCACGCGAGCATCGCGAGGCTGAAGAATCCGGCAAGCCACTACCGGCGGCCGCGCCGCGCCCCGTGCCCCGGTTCAGCTTGCTCGACCCGGAGCGTGGCCGGTCCAGCCATGACCAGATCGCGGCGATTCTCGGCACCGAACTCCTGCAGGGACGCTACGCCCCGGGCAGCACGATGCCCGCGGAGGCCGCACTCGGCGCCCGATTCCACGTCTCGCGCACCGTGCTGCGCGAAGTCATGAAGACACTTGCTGCGAAGGGGTTCGTGGTACCCAAGACCCGCGTCGGCACACGCGTGCGCGATGCGGTCTTCTGGAATTATTTCGACGCCGACGTGCTCGCCTGGCGACTACGGCTGGGCCTGGACGATGCGTTTCTGCAGACCCTGACGGAGATCCGCCGGGCCCTGGAGCCGACCGCGGCGGCGCTCGCCGCGCGCCGGCGGCGCCCCGAGGACCTCGCCCGGCTGCGTGAGTGTGTGCGCCAGATCGCGCGCGCCGATCACTCGCGGCAGAGCTTCGCCGCGGCCGACCTGGACTTCCATCTGGCCCTCGGCAGCGCCTCGGGGAATCCGCTGATCCGCTCCATCGCCAGTGTCATCGAGACCGCCCTGGTCGCCTCGTTCACCTACAGCTCGCCGGTCGACGACCCGCACGATCATGCCACGAGCGTGGCCGGACATTCGGCGGTGGTCGCGGCCATCGAGGCCGGCGACGAAGCGACCGCGGCGCGCAGCATCCTCGCGGTGATCAATACCGCCGTGCGACGCATCGAGCGACGCAAGCCGCGGGACGCAATGTCGTGACCGGTGCCATGCGTGCGGCGCCCACCGCGACGCTGTCCCGCGGACGGCTGCGGGTCAACGCGGTGCGCCGCCCGGACACGCCCGCCTGAGCCACGTGGGCCGGGGCGCCGCGCAGCAAGCCGCTATCGGCGGTCTGCCACGCCGGGGCCGCGCAGCAGGTGCGGCCCGAGATCCGCCACGGTGCGGCAACCCATCTGACCGAGCACCCGGTCGGACATCGCCTGG
>JAJXWE010000082.1 GCA_021781775.1 Pseudomonadota bacterium
TCACGCAACGTACATCGCATTCTGGACGCACCACACCCTGGCAGCCCCGGGGCCGCACGGCCATACTGTCGCCGTGAAATCCTACCCCACCGCCCGCGGCGTCGTACTGCGCAAGCCCCCCGGCGCGCCCGAGCGCGCCTCCCTCAGCCCTGCCCGCCCGGACGGACCGGCGCGCGTACGCGTGACCCGCGAAGTCGCCGGGCGCGGCGGCAAAGCCGTGTCGGTCGTGCTCGGCCTGCCGCTCGCGACCGCGGAACTCGAGACGCTCGCCCGCGAGCTGAAGAAACTCTGCGGCGCCGGCGGCGCCGTGCGCGACGGACGCATCGAGATCCAGGGCGAGCACCGCGACCGGCTGGTCGAGGCCCTGCGCGAGCGCGGCTACGAGGCCAAGCGCGCCGGCGGCTAGGGACGCAGCACCGCCAGCAGCACGATCGCGATCAGCAGCACCCCGGGCACTTCGTTGAACAGCCGGTACCAGCGCTGCGAGCGGCGGGCGCGCCCCTCGATGAGCTGGCGCATCAACACGTAACACCACACGTGGTACCCGAGGAGCGCCGCCACCAGCACGAGCTTCACGCGCAGCCAGGCGAATTGCAGCAACGCCGGCGCGACAATGACCATCGACAGCCCGAAGGCGATGGCCAATGCCCCGCCGAGACTCATCAGCGCGAACAATCGCCGTTCCATCACTGCAAAGCGTTCGAGCCCCGGCCCGTCCGTGGTGGCGCAGTGGTAGACGAACAGCCTCGGCAGATAGAACAGACCCGCGAACCACGTCACCACAAAGACGATATGGAATGCCTTGAGCCAGAGCATGCAGTATCGTACTCGGCTTCGGCACGCTTGACCAAGTGAGCGCGCGACAGATTCAGGAGGATCGTCATGAGCGAAATCGGCTCAGGAGAGGCACCGGGCGCACCGGGACTTTCGCCCACTTGGTGCAGCAGCGCCAAAGACGTCGTGGGCTGCTCGCTCGGCCGGCCGCGGCTGTGGTTCACCATCGGCGGCGGCATCGTCAACGAGGTCTACTATCCGCGGGTCGACATCCCGCAGATCCGCGATCTGGGCTTCATCGTGGCCGACGGCCAGGGCTTCTGGGTCGAGGTTAAACGCCTCGGCCGGCCGACCGTCACACTGGCCGGCCCCGGGATCCCCGCGGTGCAGATCGTGCACCACCACGAGCGCTTCGAGCTGCGGCTGCGAATCGCGCCAGCCGCCGAACGTGACGTGCTGTTGATCGAAGTGCAGCTCACGGGCGACGAACAGCTGCGCCCCTACGCGCTGCTCGCGCCGCACCTCGGCGGCACCGGACATGACAACACCGCGCTGGTCGCCGATCACCGCGGGCATCGGCTGCTGCTCGCCGAGCAGGGCCCGTTCGCGCTCGCCCTCGGGGCGGTCGAGACCGGTGCCGCGCAGCGCGACGCCTTGAGCCGCGCGAGCTGCGGTTATGTCGGCGCCAGCGACGGCTGGCAGGACTTCGAGCGCAATGGTTCGATGCGCTGGGAATTCGACCGCGCCGGTCCAGGCAATGTCGCGCTCATGGGCGAGCTGCCACGCAGCGCGGTGCTCGGCCTGGGCATCAGCAGCAGCACCGAGTCGGCCGCGACACTGGCACTCTCGGCGCTGTTCGAGCCGTTCGAGGTCAGCTGGCGGCGTCAGATCGAGGAATGGTCGGTCTGGCAGAAGGAGTGCGCCGTACGCGCCCCACTCACCGGCTCGCTGCCCCCGCTGTGCCGCGAGCAGCTCAGCATCTCGACCATGGTACTGCGCTCGCACCAGTGCAAGACGTTCCCCGGCGCAATGGTCGCGAGCCTGAGCGTGCCCTGGGGCAACACCAAAGACGAGCGCGCCGGCTATCACCTCGTCTGGCCACGCGACCTGTGCGAGTGCGCCGGCGCGCTGCTCGCCTTCGGCGCAACGCGCGAGGCGCTCGATACGGTGCGCTACCTGCGTGCCACGCAGCTCGCCGACGGTCACTGGAACCAGAACCAATGGCTCGGCGGTACGCCGTACTGGACCGCCGTGCAGCTCGATGAGACGGCCTTCCCGGTGCTGCTCACCTGCATGCTGCACGAGCGCCAGGCGCTCGATGGGGTCCAGGTCGCAGACATGGTGCTGCGGGCGCTCTCCTTCATCGTGCGCAACGGCCCTGCGTCCGACCAGGACCGCTGGGAGGAGGACGCGGGCCTGAACACGTTCACGCTGTCGGCGTGCATCGCCGCGCTCGTGTGCGGCGCGCCACTGCTGCCCCCGGCTGCGCGCGAGCTGGCGCTCGCCATCGCCGATTACTGGAACGCGAGCCTCGAGGACTGGACGGCGGTGTACGACACCCCGCTCGCACGCGAGCACGGGATACCGGGTTATTACGTGCGCGTGGCGCCGGCCGATGCCCTGCACGACCGCGGCGCGCTGCAAAATGCGCTGCCGATCCGCAACCAGGCGATCGACCCGGACCTGCCGGCCGCCGCGCAGGTCGGCGTCGACTTCCTGCAGCTGGTGCGATTCGGTCTGCGCGCCGCCGACGATCCACTCATCGTCGGCACGGTCAAACTGGTCGATGCATTGCTGAAGGTCGACACGCCGAACGGACCGAGCTGGCACCGCTACAACGACGACGGCTACGGCGAGCACGATGACGGCTCGGCCTACGACGGCACCGGCCGCGGCCGGGCCTGGCCGCTGCTCACCGGTGAGCGCGGGCACTACGAACTCGCCGCCGGCCGCGATCCGCTGCCGCTGCTCGAGACGATGGCCCGCATGGCCTCCCCCGGCGGAATGCTGCCCGAGCAGGTCTGGGACAGCGCCCCGATCCCCAAGCGCTTCCTCGAGCCCGGTCGGCCGACGGCCGGCGCCATGCCGCTGGTCTGGGCGCACGCGGAATTCATCAAGCTGGCCGTCTCGCGCACGCTCGGCCGGCCCCTGGACCGCCCCGAGCCGCTTTGGCAGCGATACGGAGGGCGACGTCCGGCGTTGAAACGCCTCATCTGGTGCCCGCACGCCCCCGCGGGCGAGCTGCCGGCGGGCGCCGCGCTCACCGTGGCGCTGACCGAACCGGGCACGCTGCGCTGGGGCTTTGACGGCTGGCGGGACATCGAGGAGCGCAGCACTGCAGCGAACCCCCTGGGGCTGCACCTCGTCGAGATCGACACCCGCGGCCTGAAGGCCGGACAGTCGATCGATCTGACGTACCGCCGCCAGTCCGACGGGGAGTGGGTCGGCCAGGACTACCGCATTGCGGTACGTACGGCTGTTCCGGTCACCAGCCGGGCCGTATAGTGGCGCGCCGGAACCGGACGTGAGCGAGTCCGTGGCGGCGCGTGTTGTCGGCGATCGCAGTCAACCGGAGGAACCTCCGGACGTTTCCGGGGTCCATAGACGGTGGAGGTGGTGACAATGGACGCAATGTTGTTCGGTCGGGTGATCAAATCGGGCAGAGCCCTGGTGGCGCTCGGCGCAACGCTGCTGATGGCGGCCTGCGCGACCGCGCCGGTGATTCACACGCGCATGGCGGTCGGCGCCAATCTCACAGGAGCACATACCTTCGCGTTCGCGCGGCACCCGGGAACCGACCATGGACCGTACAAGTCGCTGACGACCCAACGCCTCGAGCAGGACGTCACGGCGCAGATGCAGGCCCGCGGTTACACACTGGTGGCTGCGGATGCCGGACCCGACCTCCTGGTGGACTTTCGCCTGCGGACCCGCGACCGCGTCGAGGGTGACATGGGCCCGGCGTTCATGGGCAGCTACTGGGGCGGCTGGGGTCCTTACGGCTGGGGCGGCGACTGGGGTGCGCCCTACGGCTGGGGCTGGGGCGGTTACTACAACGATGTGCGGACGGTCACCTCCGCGGCGCTGACCGTATCGGTCATCAATCGCGAGACCCGCTCGGTGATCTGGAGTGGCACGGCGTCCTCGGACATCTCCCGGCACACGCTGTACCACCCGGACAAGTCGCTCGACGAGGCCGTAAACCAGATCTTCGTGCACTACCCAGTACCGGCCGCCGGGCACTGAGCCTCCGCACTCGCGGGCGGACCGCGATGCGGTCCGCCCGCAGGGTCACTCGTTCCAGTAGGTGACTCGGTCGCGCCAGTCTTGCGCGGGCGGTGGTTCGTTGCCGCCAGGCGGCTCGGAGCCGATGTAAAGAAACGCAATCAACGCATCCTCGGCAGCAAGCCCAAGATCCCGCTTCACCTGCTCGTCGTACGCCGCGCCCCCCGTCTTCCACACGGCACCGAAGCCAAGCGCCTGCGCGGCGAGCAGGATGTTCCCGGCTGCCGCACCCGCCGCGAGGATCTGCTCGAGCATCGGCACGCGGGCATGCGGGTCCTTTACGGCAGCGACCGCGATGATTAGCGGTGCCCGATACGCCTTGCGGCGCTCGTTCTCCATCGCTTCGGGACTGCACATGGGACGCGCGCGCTGCAACTGCTGCGCGAGCAGCTCGCCGAAGCGCGCACGCGCATCGCCGCGAATGACGATGAACCGCCAGGGACGCAATCGTCCGTGATCCGGCGCCCGCGCAGCGCTCGCGAGCAACAACTCCAGCGCCCGTGCATCGGGACCGGGCTCAGTGAGCGTCTGCGCCGAGCGCCGGCGCAGCAACAGATCGATCGCTTGCATCGGGCAATCTTGACACAAGTTTGACCCAAACCGTGTACAGTCCGCGCCCATGGACGTCCGTGACCTGCAGGCGCTTAGAGACGCCATTCGCTGCATTCCCGACTACCCCAAGCCCGGCATCGTGTTCCGGGATATCACGACTCTCCTCGGCGATGCGCCGATTTTCCGGCTCGCCGTGACGGAACTCGCGCGGCCCTGGGACGAGACGGTCATCGGGCACGTCGCCGGCATAGAGGCCCGGGGATTCATCCTCGGTGGCGCAGTGGCCCACCGCCTCGGCGCGGGGTTCGTGCCGATCCGCAAGAAGGGCAAGCTGCCGCACGAGACCGTGCGAGTGGCCTACTCACTCGAGTACGGCCTCGACGAGATGGAGATGCACCGCGACGCCGTGCGGCCGGGCGAGCGGGTGCTGTTGATCGATGATCTGATCGCCACGGGCGGGACGGCGGAGGCGGCCGTCCGGCTGCTGCGCTCCCTCGGGGCGCACGTTGAGGCGGCCTGCTTCGTGATCGACCTTCCGGAGCTCGGCGGTGCGCGCCGCCTGGAAGCCCTCGGCGTCCCGGTCCGCAGCCTTGTCGCTTTTCAGGGACACTGACCTCACCGCAAGATTACGTTTGGGTCATGCAGAGTTCCGGGGCGATTCTTCCTGCAATAATCCGCCCCGTTCCGGCGCCCGAGCGCTCGGGGCAATTCTCAAACCGCTCAAACTCTCTTGATGGAGATGTCGATGTTCAAGAAGCTCGTCCCTGTACTCGGTGCGCTCCTGGTCGCCGGCTCGCTGGCTGCCGCTCCCGTTGCCGCGGTTGCGGCCCCCCAGGCGCCTGCCGCCAAGCACCACGTCGTGCACAAGAAGATGATGCACAAGAAGTGGACCAAGAAGGCTGCCCACAAGAAGTGGACCAAGAAGGCGGCTCACAAGAAGTGGGCCAAGAAGGCCGCGCACAAGAAGGCCATGAAGCACATGGCCAAGAAGAAGGCCTAAGCTTAGGCTGAAGCCCAAAGAGCCCCGCCCCGCGCGGGGCTCTTTCGTTTTGGGCCCGCGGCGCGTCCTGCCGGCCGGCCCCCTACAATAGCCTCATGCAGCCGCTCACCGAGATGCTGGTCCTGCTGGCCGCCGCGGTGCTGCTGGTGACCATTGCGCGCCGGCTGGGGCTGCCGACACCGCTGCCGTACCTCGCCGTGGGCCTGGCCTGTGGACCGCATGCGCTGGGGGTCGTAAGCGCCTCCTCGACGGTCACGCTGATGGCCGAGCTTGGCGTGGCATTCCTGCTGTTCACACTGGGACTGGATGTCTCGCTGCCGCGCATGATCGCGATGCGGCGCGAGGTCTTCGGCCTCGGCGCGGCGCAGGTCGGCGCAACAACCGCAGTTTTCGCATTGTTGGGATGGCTGGCCGGTATCGCCTGGCCGGCCGCCGTGGTCGCCGGCGGCGCAATCGCCATGAGCTCGACGGCCATCCTGCTGCACCAGCTGACCGAGCGGGCGGAGCTCAATCGCACGCACGGCCGCCTCGCCTTCAGCATGCTGCTGTTCCAGGACCTTGCGTTCGTGCCGCTGCTGGCGCTCGCCTCGGCACTGGGCCGCGGCGTGAATGCCTTCGACCTGCGCGCAGCGCTGCTCGCCGCGGCGGGTGGCGCGTTGGCGATCGGGGCCGTGCTGGCTGCCGGCCGCTGGCTGCTGCGGCCGCTGTTTCACGAAATTGCCCACAGCCGGCTGCGCGAGTTGTTCACGCTGGCGGCGCTGCTGGTCGTCATCAGCGCGGCCTGGGTGTCGCGCCTGGCGGGCCTCTCGGCCGGGCTCGGCGCGTTTCTCGCCGGCATGATGCTCGCCGAGACGGAGTACCGTCATCAGCTCGAGTCGGTGCTGCGGCCGTTCCGCGACATTCTCCTCGGCGTCTTCTTCGTCTCGGTGGGCATGCTGCTCGATGTCCGTCAGCTGGCCGGCGAGGCCGGCGGTGTACTCGCCCTTCTGGCCCTCATCGTAGTGCTCAAGACGGCCATCGCCGCCCTCGTGACCCGACCCTTCGCCGGCTCGCGGTTCAAGGCAGTGCGTACCGCCATCGTGATCGCGATCGGCGGGGAATTCGGGGTTGCGCTCGGCAGCGTCGCGCTCGCCGATCACGTGCTGCCGCAGCGCTTCGGCCAGCCCCTGCTGCTTGCGCTCGTGCTCTCGATGGTGCTCAGCCCGCTGCTGCTCAATCACAACAAGCGGATCGCCCGGCTGCTGCTGCGTGAGCGC
>JAJXWE010000083.1 GCA_021781775.1 Pseudomonadota bacterium
CCGTATGTGTCCGCGTCGCAGGCCGAGATCGAGTGGCGCGGCTACCGTGCCACCGACGCGCGCCGCGACGAGCGCGGTGCGGCCGCGGAGGTGTCGGTCGCCTACGGAGTCACCGCGTGGTGGAAGCCGGAGATCTATGTTGCGAAATACGTCGACTCGGCGCAAACCGGCCGCCGGCTGATCGGCTACGAGCTGGAGAACACGTTCCAGCTGACGCCTCAGGGAAAATATCCCGTCGACGTCGGCGTGCTCGCGTCCTACGAGCGCAATACGGCCGCGGGGATCGCCGACGCGGTCGAATTCGGGCCGCTGCTCGCGGCGACGCGCGGGCGATTCACGCACGTCGTGAATCTGATCTGGGAAAAAGAGGTCGGCGCCCACGCCGCGCGCCGCTACGAGCTTCGCTACGATTATGCCGGCACTTACGCGCTGTCCAGCCTGCTGCGACCGGGACTCGAGGCTTACGGACGACCTGCGGACCATGCCTATCAGGCCGGGCCGATCGTCGCCGGCGAGTGGAGGCTGCCGCGCAGCTTCAGCGGAATCGAGTATCGCGCGGGCGTCCTGGTCGGGCTCAACGCGTCGGCGCCGCGACAGACCTGGCTGCTGCGCATGGAGTACGAGTTTCTCTAGCGGTCTATCGCACTCGACGGCTTTGAGTCGACGAGAACGCCGTAGTCAATAATTTTGAGTATGGCGTGTATCGCCAGCCTTTGACGCCGGCAACTCATCCCGCGTCGGGGTTGATGCGATCACTTCGCGCGCCGCGCCCGCAAGATGGCCTGGGAGGCAAGCCCGCGACCTAGAGGGTCAACGGACCGGCGGTGCCCGCAAACTGTGGCATGCCGGACAAGGAGGGTCCCGAGCCCGTCGAGCAACGATTCGACCAGACTGTGGAAATGCCGCATCACCGTACCCTCAGAGCCACGCGGGGTGCAGCCAGAGATACCCGGCGAGTCCCAGCGCCGCGCCGGCAGACACGACGCTGACTTCGGGCATCTCGGGCCACGTCAGGATCAAGAACAAAGTTGCGCCGGCAATGGCCGCCGTGAGCAGGTCCCCGATGGCGCTGGTAGCGATCAAGATACCGGTGCCGAGCAGCGCTCCCACGACGGCGGCCACGATGCCGCGCAGAAATCCCTGCAAATGGCGGTTGTCGCGGTAGCGCTTGAGCAGCGGCGCCGCAACGATCGTCAAGAGCACTGAAGGGGCGAACATGCCCAGGGTGGCGGCGAGGGCGCCCCAGAGGCCATTCAGCACATAGCCGACGAATGTGGCGGTGATGACCACGGGTCCCGGCGAGATCATGCCGATGGCCACGGCGTCGATGAATTGCCGATCCGTCAGCCAATGGTACTGATCGACGATGTAGACCTTGAGAAACGGCGCGATCACAAGACCGCTGCCAAACACCAGAAAGCCGGTCTTGAGGAAGAATGCAAAGATCTTGGCGGTCGCGCCGCTGAACGGCGCACCGTTGATCGTGAGAGACGCCGCACCGACCGAGGCGCCGACACGGGGCGAGGGGGTGGGCTGGCGAGGCGGTGAGCCCGCGAACAATATCGAACCGAGGAGTCCGGCTATCAGGAACAGGCTGACGAGTTCCTGTTTGAAGGTCACGGTGATGATCGCCGCCACCGCGGCAAACGACCAAGCGAGCCACTCGGTCTTTAGAGTTTTGCGGCCGAGCTGCCAGCACGCTTTCAGAATCAGCGCGACAATGACCGGCGCGACGCCGTAAAAGATCGCTTTGATCTCCCACCTGCCGACGAACCGCACATAGAGCGCAGCGGCCGCCGTGACAATCAGGAAGGGGGCGAAAGCAAACGCTACGGCGACGGCCAGTGCGCCGCGGATACCGAAGCGGACGTAGCCGCAATACACCCCGAGCTGGTAGGCGAGCGGCCCGGGACAGGCGGTCGCAAGCGCGAGTCCGTCCGAGTACTCCGCCTCCGTTAGCCAGTGCCGCTGCTCGACCAGATCGCGTCGCATGTGATGAGCGAGGACGACGGGCCCGCCAAAGCCCAGGGCACCCAGCCTCAGATAGTAGAGCGACATCTGCCCCAGACTCGCCCCCTGTCGCATTCGCTCGGACTTCAGGCCGGTTGGCGGGTGGGCGATCATCCGCATGCTCCATATCTTGTAATAACTACAACGGATATGTATCATTTATTACATGACAACTGCAAGCGCTTGGTTAACCCTGATCGTGAGTCTGCCCGGTGCAAACACGGCCGCGCGGGTGCGCATCTGGCGAGCGCTCAAGGCGTCGGGGGCAGGGGCGCTTCGCGACGGGGCTTATCTCCTGCCCCGGACAGCACGAAGCGAGACCATTTTCCGAGAGCTGGCGGAGGAAATCGAAGCCGTCGGTGGGACTGCCTATATCGCCGAATACCAACCCCTGGACGAGCGGCCCGGCCTGGATCTGAAACATCTCTTCGACCGGACGGCGGCGTATTCGGAACTGCTGCAGCGGCTCGATGAGTTCAAACGGGAGCTGCCGGCCGGATCGGAAGCGTCCGCCCGCCGCGCTCTGGCCGCGCTAAGGCGCGAATTGACCGCACTGGTCGAGACGGATTTCTTCCCGGGACCCTCACGGAGCCAGCTCGAGCAGGCGCTGGCGGACGCTGAGGCCGCCCTCAACGTGCACTTCTCACCGGACGAACCGCACCCAGCCACGGCGGCGTTGCGACGTTGCACGCCAGCAGACTACCAAGGTAAGTCCTGGGCGACCCGGGCTCACCTGTGGGTCGACCGTGTTGCCTCCGCCTGGCTGATTCGCCGCTTCATCGATCCGCAGGCCCGCTTCGTCTGGCTCGAGAGTCTCACTCGGATCCCCCCGGATGTCATCGGGTTCGATTTTGACGGAGCCGAGTTCAGTCACATCGGCACACGCGTCACGTTCGAGGTGTTGGTGCTCAGCTTTGGGTTCAAGACCGATCCTGCCCTCGTTCGGCTCGGCACCCTGGTGCGCTACCTCGATGTCGGTGGAGTGCCCGTCCCGGAGGCCGCCGGCTTTGCAGCCATGATGGCGGGAGCGCGCGCGCAAGGTGTCGGCGACGATGAACTGTTGGCCCAGATCGGCCGAACGCTCGATTTCCTGTATGCAGCCTACTCACAGGAGGGATCCACGCCAACGGCTCGAACGGACATTGACGGTGCATAGCGAAACAACCCGATGTCAAACCCTCCCTCACACACCGGAGATGGATCATGTGGAGATATCGTGACGAGCAGCTGAATTTCCGTAGCGTGCCTCACTCTCCGGCGCCGTGGCGCAAGCGCGTCTTCAGCGCGGCCGCGAGTGCCGCCATAGCGATGCTCGGGCTGACAGCCATCGCCCATGCCGCGCAGCCGCACGCGGCAAAGCCCGCTCCGCATGCCCACGTGTATTTGTACACGGTGCGCTGGGTCTCGAGAGAGGGTGGCTCCGCCAAGGCCTACAAGAAGTTCGGCGAAGTCTACGGATTCGATCCGGGCACGATCGTGGTCACCCAGGGTGAGGTCGTCACGATCAGCATTCGCAACCTCGAAGGCGGGCCCGATGACCTGCACTCCTTCACGCTGCCGGCCTATCGCATCGATCGAGCGGTGCCGCCGCTCGCGACGGTGAATGTGACGTTCAAGGCGGATCGGGCTGGAGTCTTTTCCTTCTACTGTGACCACCACGCGCCCTGGATGTCGGGCGAGTTCGTCGTGCTGCCCGCGGGCTCCAAGTGATCTGGTCTGCCTAGTTCCGGGTAGGAGACTGCCACCATGCGAGTGATCGGAGTGGTCGGGGCGCTACTCTCCATCTCCCTCTCATCCGCGGGCCTGGCGGCAGGAATGCCGCTCGCCACCGTCGCGAACGTTCCGCTGCCCGGCGGGGTGAGCCGCTTCGACTATCAGAGTCTGGACGCACCGGCGCACCGGCTCTTCATTTCCCACATGGGCGCGGGGCGGGTGGTGGTATTCGACACCGCCACTCGGACCGTCGTGGCAGATCTGTCCGGTTTTCCCGAAGACACTGGGATCACGGTGGTCCCCGAGTTGCACCGGGTGTTTGTGAGCGTGACCGGGCATTGGTGGAGTCAGCCGTTCTTCGGCGGCTCGATCGCGGTCTTGGACAGCCGCACCCTGAAGGTCCTGGCCCGAATTCCTGCAGGGCGGTTCCCGGATGGCAGCGCCTTCGTGCCGTCCGTGGCACGGTTGTTCGTATCGGACGAGGCTGGCCGAACCGAAGCGGTCATCGATACCGCCACCGATCGGCGCATCGCGTCGATCCCGCTGCACAGTGAAGCGGGCATGACGGTCTTTGATCCGGTCTCGGGGCGTGTACTGGTCAACCTGCAAAGCCTCGATATCCTCGCGGCCATAGACCCGGTGACGGAGCGCATCGTCGCCCGCTATCCCTTGCCTGCCACGTGCGAGCACAACCACGGACTGCTGCTCGATGTTCCCAAGCGGCTGGCGTTCATCGCATGCGATGGCAATGCGCGCCTCCTCGTCATGGACCTTCGGACCATGCAGGTCAGCGAAGTCCATCGCGTGGGGCGCGATCCCGATGTCCTCGCCATCGACTCAATACGACATCGCTTGTACGTCGCGAGCGAGAGCGGTGTCGTGGCCGCGTTCCACATTGTGCGAAATGGATTGATCAAGCTCGGCCAGGGATACGTCGGTGACGACGCCCACTCGGTCGCGGTCGATCCGGCGACCGGACTCGTCTACTTGCCGATAGAAGCGCTCCATGGCAGACCCGTCCTGATGATCATGCGCCAGCGGGTCGCGCGTCCACGTACGCAGGCGGAGCGCTCGCGCCGGTCTTCCGCTACGCCCCGCACCCGCCATATGGCGGGTGTCTACGGCTCGAGCGGCTAGACGGGGTCGGCTGGTCGTACCGCCTGCGAGATCGGCAAACGACGGTTGCAAAAGGACTCCCCGTCCGGTAGAAATCCCGATTCCCATTGGGGAGTAGCCGCCCGGGTAACCGGGCCGCACGTCAACATACTTGGCACAGGCCATGGCGTGCGGGGCCTTCGAGGCATGGCGAGACCAACGGTAGCACCTCCGGCGCCAGCGGCGGAGATGCTGCCGTGCTCGCTATCCGCTCGGCTTGGAGTCCTCGATGGAAGCGTTTCTGATCTCCCTGTCCACGGTCGCCATCGCCGAGATGGGCGATCGCACCCAGTTGCTGGCCCTGGTGCTCGCCGCCCACTACCGCAAACCCTGGCCAATCCTCGCCGGGGTTGTGTGCGCAACCCTCGCCAATCACATCCTCGCCGGACTCATCGGTGCGCACCTCGCAATCTATCTCACCCCTCGACTCCTGGATGTCGTCGTTGGAACCAGCATGATCGGCATGGGACTGTGGACGCTGAAACCCGATACGCTTGACGCCCAATCCGTCTCACCGCATCGGAGCAGCGCGTTCATCGCCACCTGTATCGCCTTTTTCATCGCTGAGATCGGTGATAAGACGCAGATTGCCACCATGGCGCTCGCCGCCGCCTATGCCCCCCTCGCTTTCGTCGTCGCCGGTACGACGCTCGGCATGGCGATCGCCAATGCTCCGGTCATCTTCCTTGGCAATGCGTTCTCTAGTCGTCTACCACTGAAGGCGATTCATGTGGCGGCCAGCATCCTATTCCTGGGTCTCGGCGTACTCTTTCTCTGGCGAGCAATTGGGCATGGTTAATTACACTTCCCAAGATGCGATTCACACGCGTCTGGAACGTCTGCTGTGCAGTCCGCCGATGCACCACCATCGCCCGGTGGACGCAAGATGGCCGGGCGATCTACCCTGCTCACGGATGCCGGGGAGTTCAACGGTGCGTGGCACCTGACCGCTGCGATCAGGCCAATCCCCGGGGTGCGCGTGCTTGCCAATCAGGACCGGCGGGTCGAATTCGAGGAGAGTGATCCATGCTGAAGCTCATACTGTGGTTTTTGCTCTTCGTACTCTGCTGGCCGGTCGCCGTACTCGCACTGGTGTTATGGCCATTCGTATGGCTGCTGTCATTACCGTTCCGCGCCGTGGGAATTGTAGTCGACGGGGCCTTCGCGCTGCTGCGGGCGGTGATCATGCTGCCGGCGCGGGTCTTGGGCAGCAGATGAAGGATGCCACCGGCCCCACCCGTCGGCGTGCGGCCGCCGGTGGTCGCGATAAATCCATGGATCGCAAGCGGCTCGCGCTTCGCGGAACGGCGCTCGACAGTATTCCGCTTCGCTCCGGATACCTTGGTAAACATGGCCGCTGCCGCGGGCCTGCGCGTCGAGAGGCGTCCGCGCAAGGTCGCTGGACGGGCCATTGGCGAGCAGCGAAGGAACGAAACGGGCGTAGAGCGTGAACGTGGAGTTCACGCGTTCGCGCGTTTCGACCGGCCCGCAGCAACCGGTATCGACGCGGCAGACCGTATCGACGCGCTGTCCGTATCGGCACCGCTTCAATCGGCGCCGAACAGACCCCGGTATATCGCGCCGCCGGCGAGGCCACCCGCCAGCGGCACCAACCAGAACACCCACAGCTGATGGAGCGCCCAGCCGCCTTGAAAAATCGCCGGGCCGGTGCTGCGAGCGGGATTGACGGACGTATTGCTGACGGGAATGCTGATCAGGTGAATCAACGTCAGTGCGAGACCGATCGCGATGCCCGCGAATCCGGCGGGCGCGCGCTTGGAGGTTGCGCCCATGATGATGAACACGAATAACGCCGTCATCACCAGTTCGCAGATCATCACCGCGTGCAGTGAGTACCCGCCGGGCGAGTGGGCGCCGTACCCATTGCTGGCGAAACCGCCGGCCGCCGCGCTGAAACCCGATTTGCCGGTCGCTATCAGAAACAGGACCCCGGCCGCGGCGATCGCGCCGAGTACCTGAACCGTG
>JAJXWE010000084.1 GCA_021781775.1 Pseudomonadota bacterium
ATCTCGGTAGCATGCGCGTCGGCCGCGCTCCCTGGTCACGCAGGAACGTCTGGAACGCCGCGCGGCTCGCAGGCGGAATGTTGATGAAGAAATAGTTCGGCAGATTCTGCGGCAGCGTCCGCCGCCAGTCCCCAGTCAGGTCGCTGCGCAGGATGCCGAGCAGCATCAGCGCCATGACACCGGTGCCGAAGGCGACGATCTGCACCACACTCTCGGCGCGGCGCCGGCCGAGGTTGGCGATGCCGTAGCGCCAGGCCACCCCGACGCGCCCGCGCAGCCGGTTGGCCAACAGCACCAGCGCCAGCCCCGCACCGGCGAGCAGGGCAATGAAGGCTGCGAGCCCGATCGACAGCCGCACGAAGGGCGGGCCGGCGCCCATGATCCAGTAGATGAGCAGCACGACGAGGGTCACGGCCGGCCCGAAGGCGAGCAGCACCGCCGGGCGCGGGGGGCCGACGTCGCGGCGCAGCACGCGGATGGCCGGAGCGCCGGTGAGCTGCAGCAGCGGCGGCAGGGCGAGCCCCGCCAACAGTGCCCATGCGCTTCCCAGGCCGAGGAGGACCGGAGCCAGCCCCGGCGCCGGCAGTTCGCGCGCGGCGAGCAGCCCGCGCAGCGCGTGCACCAACCACAGCTGCGTCAGCTCCCCTAGCGCGCAGCCGAGCACCCCGGCCGTCAGCGCGATCGCGGCCAGCTGCGCCAGCGCCAGCGCAAGGACCGTCCCGCGCGTCGCGCCGAGGGTCTTCAACAGCGCGACGGTGTCCAGATGACGGGCCACGTAGCGCCGCGCGGCCATGGCCACGGCTGCGGCGCACAGCAGCACCGCGGCGAGACTGGCGAGGTTCAGGAAGCGGTCGGCGCGCTGGAGCGCCGCGTGGATCTGCCGGCTGGCATCGGCAACCGTGCGCAACCGCTCCCCGCCGCTCAGGTGCCCGTGGAGCCAGAGCTGCAAGGCGCGCACGCGTGGCGGTGGTCCGGCGAACAGCGCGCTGTAGCGCACGCGGCTGCCGGGCTGAATCAGCTGCGTGCCCGGGATGTCCGCGGCGTTCATGAGCAGACCCGGCACCAGGCCGGTGAAGGCGCCCGCCTGGTCGGGGCGCGAAACGAGCACGCGCCCGACGGTGAGCGTCGCGGCACCGATGGCCAGGTGCGAGCCGACCCGCGCGCCGAGCACCGCCAGCAGCCTCGAGTCGGGCCACACCTGCCCGGGCGGCGGGATGCCCGCGGTGGCCTCGCCCGGCGCGTACGGCGCGTCGGCGACGAGGACGCGACCGCGCAGCGGATAACCCGCCGACACCGCGTACAGGTCGGTGAGCTGGCTGCGCTGACCGTGAAAGACCACGCTCAGCATGCCGATGGCACGGGTGGCGCGCAGCCCGTCACGGGCGGCGGCGGCGAAATCGGCCGGCGGCAGCGGCTCGGGCGACTCCACGCGCAGGTCGGCGGCGAGCACGGTGCTGGCCTGCAGTCTCACTGCGGCGTGGATGCGGCTGACGAGCAGGCCGACGCCCGACAGCGCGCCCACGGCGACGATCAGCGCGAGCAGCAGAACGCCGAGCTCCCCGGAGCGCCACTCGCGGCCCAACATGCGTAGCGCCAAGCGGACGGTGTGCATGCTAGAGGATCCGGCCCGCGTCCATGTGCACGGTGCGCGCGCAGCGCGCGGCGAGCTCGCGATCGTGGGTCACGAGCACGAGCGTCGTGCCGGTCTGGGTGTTCAGCTCGAACAGCCGCTCGATGACGTTCGTCCCGGTGGCGCTGTCGAGGTTGCCGGTCGGCTCATCGGCGAACAGTACCGCCGGGCGTCCGACGAACGCGCGCGCGAGGGCGACGCGCTGCTGCTCGCCACCGGAGAGCTGGCGCGGGTAATGGTCCGCGCGCGCGGCCAGCCCCACGTGTGCCAGCGCCGTGCGCGCGGCCGCGCGCGCCCCGCGATGGCGCGCCAGTTCGAGCGGCAGCGCGACGTTTTCGAGCGCCGTGAGCGCCGCAAGGAGATGAAAGGCCTGGAACACGAACCCGACGTGCGCGGCGCGCACGCGTGCACGCCCGTCCTCATCCAGTGCCGCGAGGTCCTGCCCGGCGAGCAACACCCGGCCGCGGGTCGGCACGTCGAGGCCCGCCAGCAGCGCGAGCAGCGTGGACTTGCCCGCCCCCGAGGGGCCGATCACCGCGAGCGTCTCGCCGGCGGCGATATCGAGCGATGCCTCGTGCACAATAGTGAGCGGGCCTGCTGGACTGTCGACCGTCTTCGTGAGGTGCTCGGCCTTGAGAACGCACTCCCGCATCGTGCCGTCGTGGCTCGCTGTCATGTTGGGCATCGGGTTGCTGTCGGTGACATTGCCGCAGGCCCAGGCATCGGCACGCACCATCCTCGTGTTCGGCGACAGCCTGAGCGCCGCGCACGGGCTGCGGACCGAGCAGGGCTGGGTGGCGCTGCTGGGGCAGCGGCTGCGCAGAGAAGGGTACCGGTACCGCCTCGTCAACGCCAGCGTGAGCGGCGAGACCACCACCGGGGGCCTGGAGCGCCTGCCGCACGAGCTGCGCGCGGTACACCCCGGCATCGTCATCCTCGAGCTCGGCGCGAACGATGGCCTGCGCGGCCTGCCGCTGACGCTCGCGGCCCACAACCTCGCGGCCATGGTCCGACTGGCGCGCGCGGCCGGCGCCCGGGTCGTGCTGCTCGGCCTCCTCATTCCGCCGAATTATGGGCCGCGCTACACGCAGCAGTTCGCGGCGCTGTATCCGGATCTGGCGCGGCGCTTTCATCTGCCCCTGGTACCGTTCCTGCTCGCGCACGTCGCGCTCGATCCGAGCCTCATGCAGACCGACGGCCTGCATCCCAACGCGCGCGGGGAGCCGCGCGTGCTCGAGAACGTCTGGCCCGTCCTCAAGCCGCTGCTGCACCGGTTTCCTTAAGCGACAGGCTTGGTCGGCGAAGCGCGCCGCGCTATCGTGGGCACCTTGCCACCCGGAGGTCGCTTCATGCGTTCACTCGCTCCGATCGCCTTGCACACCCCGCGCCCGTACCGTTGCGCTCGCGGTCCCGTCCGTCTGGGCGCGCTCGCCGCCTGCGCGCTGCTGCTCGCCGCCGCCCTGCCGGCCGCTGCCACCACCCCGCCGGCGGTCCGCCAGGCGCTCGAGGCCGCGATCCATGGACCGCAGCGGACGCCGGCCTACGCCAAGCGCGATGCGTTCCGCCATCCGCTGCAGACGCTCGAGTTCTTCGGCATCCGCCCCGACATGCGGGTCGTCGAAGTGCTTCCCGGCGGTGGCTGGTACACGGAGATCCTCGCGCCGTTCCTGCACGATCACGGCCAGCTGATCGAGGCGACCGCCCCGGTTGCCGGCACGAGCGGCTGGGCGCATCGCTCCGCGCTCGCCTACGAGCACAAGCTTGCCGCCGATCCGGCGGTCTACGGCAACGTGCGGCTCGAGCCGTTCGAGCTGCCGAACTACCTGCACCTCGGTGCGCCGGATTCGGCCGACATGGTGGTCACGTTCAACAACATGCACGATCTGATGTTTGCGAACGTGCACCACGAGGTGACGCCGATCTTCCTCGAGGCATTCATGCGCAGCGCCTATGAGGTGCTCAAGCCGGGCGGCGTGCTCGGCGTCGTCGGCCACCGCTGTGCGCCGCAGATGTCGCTGCCGCAGTGCTTCCCTCTGGCGCGGCTTCCGCAGGCGTTCGTGATTCAGCAGGCCGAGGCCGCGGGCTTGCGGCTCGCCGGGACCTCCGAGATCCTCGCCAACCCGAAGGATCCGCGCAACATCCCGGTGTTCTTCCTGCCGCCGTCGCTGGCGGACTCGAGTGCGGCGGCCCGCCGCCACTACGCGGCCATCGGCTACGCCGACGACTACACGCTGAAGTTCGTCAAGCCCGCGCACTGAGCCGCCGGGACCGGCCGGCGCCGCACGGGCGGCGCCGGCCGGCTCAGCCTCAAGCGCTCCGGCCCCTCAGCGCCACGCTCTTGGCCTCCCGACCGAGGAGCGTGGCCGCCGTCAGCGTCACGGCGACGATCCCGAGGGTCCAGCCGAGCACCGCGCCGAGATCCCCGCCGTGGCGCGCGGCGAGGGCGGATTGCAGCGGCGCGAGCAGCGCCATCGCGAAGTTGCCGAGCTGGTAGGCGAAGGCCGGCAGGATCGCCCGCACGCCGGGCGGGGACAGCTCGTTCAGGTGCGCCGGCACGATGCCCCAGGCTCCCTGCACCATGAACTGCATCAGGAACGCCCCGAGCGCGAGCAACGGCACGCTCGGCGCCGCGGTCCACAGCGGAATGACCGGCAGCGCGAGCAGCGCCGCGCAGGCGATCGCCCGGCGGCGGCCGATGTGCTCCGATAGCGCGCCGAAGCCCACTCCTCCGAGCAGCGCGCCGAGGTTCATCAGCATCACCAGGTCGTCGGCGCGCGCGCCGCTGACGCCGCGTTCTCGGGTGAGGAACACCTTGTACAGATCCTGCGAGCCGTGCGAGAACGCGTTGAACAGCGCCATCAGCAGAATCATGTACAGAAGGATCGGCGCGTTGTCGACGGCGATCCGCCACAACTCGCGCAGGCTCGAGCGGCGGGCGTGACGACCTTCGAGCCACGCCGGTGATTCCCCGACGCCGAAGCGGATGTAGAGCACGAGCAGCGCCGGCAGCGCTCCGATGACGAACAGGCCGCGCCAGCCGACCGCCGCGAAGCACAGGCGCGAGACGGCTGCAGCCAGCAGGAAGCCGAGCACGTAGCCTTCCTGCAGCAGCCCGGAGAAAACGCCGCGCCCCTCGGCCGGCAGCGTCTCGAATGCGAGTGCCGCGCCGACGCCCCACTCCCCGCCCATGGCGAGACCGAATGCTGCGCGCAGCGCGAGCAGCACGGTCAGGTCGGGTGCGAAGGCGGAGGCTAGCTCGATGAGCGCGTACGACAGCACATTCAGCATCAGGACCGGACGGCGTCCGTACTTCTCCGCGAGCCAGCCGAACAGCAGCGCCCCCACCGGGCGCAGCGCCAGCGTGAGGGTGATGCCGAAGCTGACGGCGGTGAGGCTGGTGTGGAAGTCTGTGCCGATCGCGTGCAGCGACACGATGAAGATGAAGAAATCGAACGCATCGAGCGTCCAGCCGCCGAGCGCGGCGAAGTAGGCGTGGCGCTGAGCGCGCGTCAGCTGCGCGAAATTGCGGATCAGTCTCATCGCAGTGTCCTCCCCTGTCTGCTCAGCGCACGCCGGCCATCAGCCGCTTCACCGGTGCGCTGATCATGAGCATCAGCACCCCGCCGCCGGCGCTCCAGCCCAGCAGCGTGAGGTACAGCGCCGGCAGCGTCGTCAGATGGTGGGCGTTGTAGTCCCCCGAAAGCAGGCCTGCCAGGAAGCTGCCGAGCGCCAGTGTCAGGAACCACAGGCCCATGGTCTGGCCGGCGAAACGCGCCGGCGCCAGCTGCGTCGTGGAGGAAAGACCGACGGGCGAGAGGCACAGCTCGCCGCAGGCATTCAGCAAGTAGGTGGCCGTCAGCCACAGCGGCGAGACCTGCGCGCCGCGCATCACGCGCAGCGACGCCACGTACATCACGAGCATGCTCGCGGCCATCAACAGCAGTCCCCAGGCGAACTTCGCCGGCGAGGACAGGTCCCGGCTGCGCCGTCCGAGCGCGACCCACAGCGCCGCGAACACCGGCGCCAGGGCAATGACGAACACCGGATTGATGGTCTGCATGTCCCCGGCGGGCATGAGCCAGCCGAAGATGCGCCGATCGGTATAGCGCTCGGCGAACAGGTTGAACGAGCCGAACATCTGCATGTAGGCCATCCAGAACACGGTGGAGGCCGCGAACAGCGCCATCAGGGCGAACACGCGGTTGCGCTCCTCGCGAGTCAGTCCGGCGAGCAGCGCCATGTACAGCATGTAGCCGGCCATCAGGGCGCCCACCGCCCAGGAGAGCGAGTCCGAGAGCGTGACGGGGTCGACCGTCATGGTGCCGGTGAGCGTTGCGATCGTCAGCACGGCGATCAGTGCGACGAACCCCCAGAGTGCCAGCCAGGAGCGCGGCCGGGTGCTCCCCGGCGCCGCGCCGGCGTGACCCAGATAGCGTTGCGTGGCCAGGAACTGGGCCACGCCGAACAGCATGCCGAGCGCCGGCAGGGCGAAGCCCGCGTGCCAGCCGTAGTGCTGCGCCACCAGCGGCACGAACATTGGGCCGAACAGTGAGCCGATGTTGATGCCCATGTAGAAAATGGAGAATCCGGCGTCGCGCTGCGAGCCGCCCTGCGCGTACAGCGCCCCCACCGTGGCGCTCACGTTGGGCTTGAGCAGCCCGACACCGAGCACGTTGAAGATCAGGCCGAGGAAGAACGCGCGGCGGCTGCCGGCAGCGAGCAGGGCGTTGCCCGTGGTGATCAGCACCGCGCCGGCAAGCACCGCCCGGCGGCCGCCGATCAGCCGATCCGCGATCCACCCGCCGAGCAGGGACAACAGGTATGTACCGCCGAAGTAAAGTCCGACGATGGCATTGGCGTTCCGATCGCCGTAGCCCAATCCGCCGCGCCCGCTCGCGGCGACCATGAACAGGATCAGGATCGACTGGATGCCGTAGTAGGTGAACCGCTCCCACATTTCCGTGAAGAACAGCGTGGCGAGCCCGCGCGGGTGGCCAAACGAGGTTCCCCCGGGTGCCGGAGCGGCCGCCGCGCCCGTCTCAGTGCTGGTCGTGCTCATCGTCCCCCCGCGTGGTCTTGTTGTTGTGTGCGCCGCCGAGCACGGCGTCGTGTCAGGACGGAGCGCCGGATCCTTCCCCGGCCGTGTCGGGCTTGGGGCGCACCAGCACGCTCGCCATGATCACGCCGGTCTCGTAGAGCAGGTACATCGGCAGCGCC
>JAJXWE010000085.1 GCA_021781775.1 Pseudomonadota bacterium
CAAGGACAACGCCCGCACCTTCCTGCAGAGCAACCCGGAGGTGGCGCGGGAGATCGAGACGGAAGTGCGCACCCGGCTGTTGCCCGTGCGCCCGCCGCGCAGCAGCGGTGGCGAAGCGGCCACGGCCTGAAGCGGCCGGCGACCCGCGCAGCGCCCGCGCAGCCGCGGTGGCGCTGCTCGCGCGGCGCGACCACTTCAGCGCGGAACTGCGCCGCAAGCTGCTCGAGCGGGGTTTCGAGCCGGCCGCCACGAGCGAGGCGCTCGAGGCACTCGAGGCCGAGCGCTTGCTGGACGATGCACGCTGCCTCGAGCGCTTCGTGGCCTACCGGGCCGAACGGGGACAGGGACCGCTGCGCATCACCCTCGATCTGAAGGCCCACGGTGTCCCGGCCGAGCTGATCGGACCGGCGCTCGGGGCCGTGGGCGACTGGCGAGCGCTGGCGCGCACGGTGCGCCGGCGCCGATTCGGCGCGGCCGCACCGGCCGACTGGTCCGAGAAGGCCCGCCAAGCGCGTTTTTTGCAGTACCGGGGCTTTTCATCGGATGATATCCGTGCGGCCATTGGCGCCGAGCTCGAACTGGACTGACGAACTTGACCCGACCTCCCTCTCTCGGCGCCGCCGATGTGCGCCGCGCCTTCCTTGAGTTCTTCCGCGAACGCGGCCACGCCGTCGTGCCCTCGAGTCCGCTCGTGCCGGGCAACGATCCGACGCTGCTGTTCACCAATGCCGGCATGGTGCAGTTCAAGGATGTGTTCCTCGGCAAGGAGAAACGCGATTACGTACGCGCCGCAACCAGCCAGCGCTGCGTGCGCGCCGGCGGCAAGCACAACGACCTCGAGAACGTTGGCTACACGGCCCGCCATCACACGTTCTTCGAGATGCTGGGCAACTTCTCCTTCGGCGATTATTTCAAGCGCGAAGCCATCCAGTTCGCCTGGGCGTTCCTCACTGGCACGCTCAAGCTCGACCCGACGCGCCTGTGGATCACGGTGTTCCGCGAGGATGATGAGGCGGCGGATATCTGGCTGAAGGAGATCGGGGTGTCCCCCGAGCGCTTCTCGCGCATGGGTGAGAAGTCGAACTTCTGGGCCATGGGGGACACCGGTCCGTGCGGTCCGTGCAGCGAGATCTTCTACGATCACGGACCGCAGGTGCCCGGCGGCCCGCCCGGATCGCCCGATGAGGATGGCGACCGGTTCGTGGAAATCTGGAACCTGGTGTTCATGCAGTTCGAGCGCGGCGCCGACGGCACGCTCACGAGGCTCCCGAAGCCCTCGGTGGACACCGGCATGGGGCTTGAGCGCATCTCCGCGGTGCTGCAGGGCGTGCACTCGAACTACGACATCGATCTGTTCCGCAGCCTGATCGGCGCGGCCGCAAAGCTCGCCAGGACCAACGAGCTGACCTCGAGCTCGCTGCGGGTGATCGCCGATCACATCCGCGCCTGCACCTTTCTCGTGGTCGACGGCGTACTGCCCTCCAACGAAGGCCGTGGCTACGTGCTGCGCCGCATCATCCGGCGCGCGGTGCGTCACGGCTACAAGCTCGGCATCAGCGAGCCATTCTTCTACAAGCTCGTGCCCGTGCTCGAGCAGGAGATGAGCGGAGCGTATCCGGAGCTGACCCGGGGCCGCGCGCAGGCTGAGCGCGTGTTGCGGCAGGAGGAGGAACGGTTCGCGGAAACCCTTGAGAAGGGCATGACCCTGCTCGAGGAGGCCATCGCCCGTCTGGGTCCGGCAGGTGCTCAAGGATCGGCGGTCATTCCGGGTGATGTCGTGTTCAAGCTCTACGACACCTACGGTTTTCCGGCCGATCTTACCGCGGACATCGCGCGCGAGCGCGGGCTCGCCATCGACCAGGTGGGTTTCGATGCGGCCATGGAGGCGCAGCGCCGCCGGTCTCAGGAAGCGAGCAAATTCGGGGTGGACCTGCGCGGTGGGGCCGTGCTCGAGACGCGGACCGCGTTCGAGGGGTACGGCGCGACGGCGGCCGAGGGCCGCGTGGTGGCGCTGCTGCGCGACGGGGCGCAGACCGATGAGATCGCCGCCGGCGAACGGGCCGAAGTCGTGCTCGACCGCACGCCCTTCTATGCCGAATCGGGCGGTCAGGTGGGCGATGCCGGCACGCTGGAGGGATCCGGGGTGCGCTTCGAGGTGGAGGATACCGTCAAGCGGGGTCCCGCCCATGCCCACTTCGGCCGGCTTCTCGAAGGAAGCATCCGCTTGGGCGATGTGCTGCGCGCGACAGTGGATGCGCCGCGCCGTGCGGCCACGGCCCGCAATCACACGGCGACCCACCTGCTGCACGCGGCGCTGCGCACAACGCTCGGCATGCACGTTCAGCAAAAGGGCTCCCTGGTCGCCCCCGACCGGCTGCGCTTCGATTTCTCGCATCCGCAACCCGTTACGACCGATGAGCTGTTGACCATCGAGCGGCTGGTGAATGCGCAGATCCGGGCCAACGCGCCGGCCGAGACGCGCCTGATGGACTACGAGAGCGCGGTCGCCGCGGGCGCCATGGCGCTGTTCGGGGAGAAGTACGACAAGGATGTGCGGGTGCTGCGGGTCGGGGATTTTTCGATGGAACTGTGCGGCGGCACGCATGTGCAGCGCGCCGGGGACATCGGCCTGTTCAAGATCATCGGTGAAAGCGGCGTTGCCTCCGGGGTGCGGCGTATCGAGGCCGTCAGCGGCGAGGGCGCGGTGGAATTGGTCGAGCAGAGCGATGCGCTGCTGAAGGAACTGGCCCATCTGGTGCGCGGCTCGCGCGAGGAGCTCAGGGACAAGGTCCGCGAGACCCTGGAGCGCGTGAAGCACATGGAGCGGGAGGTGCGCACCCTGAAGGACCGGCTCGCTTCCGGGCAGGGGGTCGATCTCGCCGCCGGGGCTGTCGAGGTCAATGGCATCAAGGTGCTGGCAACCCAGGTGGCCGATGCCGATGCGGCCGCGCTGCGCAACGCGGTGGATCAGCTCAAGGAGCGTCTGCGCTCGGCGGTCATCGTGCTGGCCTCGGTGCAGGCGCCCGATAAGGTGGTGCTGGTCGCGGGCGTGACCGCGGACCAGACGGATCGCATCAAGGCTGGTGAACTCGCCGGCGTGATCGCGGGCCGCATTGGCGGCCGCGGTGGCGGCCGCGCGGACTTCGCCCAGGCGGGCGGGACTAATCCTGCCGCGCTCGAGGCCGTGCTTGCAGAAGTCCCCGGGTGGGTACGGGAGCGCTTAACTGCCTGAAAATGCCGGGATACACCAATTCCGCGCGCGTTCAAAGGGTGTAGAGTGCCTACGAGGAGGTCAAGCCATGCTCATATTGACCCGAAGAGTAGGCGAGACGCTGATGATCGGGGACGAGGTCTCGGTAACCGTCCTCGGCGTCAAGGGCAATCAAGTCCGCATCGGGATCCAGGCGCCGAAGAGCGTCGCGGTCCACCGGGAGGAAATTTACAAGCGCATCCAGCGGGAAAAAGAGCAGCACACGGGCTCTGGCGTCGGGACCGCCGAGTCGATGGGCGGCGAGGCTGTCAAGCGAGAAGTCCAGGACGCTGTGATCTAAGCGAGCCGGGTCTCCCGAGCGTCCCATTCCTCGGGCGTTTCCAGTATCATGCGCCCCTCCTGGTCGGGCATACGGGGGCGCTTGCGCCTGCGAACGTGCCTGTCATCGGTTTCTGAGTCAAAAAAGCCGGAGAGATGGCCGAGTGGTCGAAGGCGCACCCCTGCTAAGGGTGTAAGGGTCAAAAGCCCTTCGAGGGTTCGAATCCCTCTCTCTCCGCCATCATTTCTCTTTGTAGAACAAGCGCTTACCATACCAGGGGGGTGCTACTGCCATTCTACTGCCAAATTCTGGGGCCTCAGGGGGACTGATTGAGGCGTCCGGGGCGGCTTCCGCATTCACGACGATGGGCAGGCTGATTGGCACTCTTTCCGGCGCTCCGGCCATCGCTTTCCTGATCGCTTCGACGTCCGATTCCTGCGCACCCTCGGTCCACGCCGCGTAGGTGTCGAGCATTGTCTGCACGCTTTGGCCGTGCATCTTGGCGACCCACAGCGGATTCTTGCCGACCATCAGGTTCCAGCTCACCGACGAGTGGCGCGCGTTGTAGGCATCGCGATAGCGCGTCTTCATCTTGCGCAACGTGCCGCGCCAGCGCACCCACGGATACTGAAGATTCCGGATCGGCTCGCCCGTCTCCTTGAAGAAGAGATCGTCGTGCAGAATGTGTCCGGCCAGCTGCAGGCGCGCGCGGAGCGCGAGATGGCGCTTGAGCACTTGCAGGGCGCGCGGGCAAAGCTCGACCAGGCGATCCGTCGAGGTCTTGGTCCGGTCCTTGTCGCGCGCCATGACACGCGCCTTGCTGATGCTGATCTTGCCCTGGGCGACATCGCAGTCACTGACCAGCAGCGCGATTTGCTCGGACGGTCGCAGGCCTGTGAAGAACCGGAACTCGTCGTAGTTGCCCTGCGCCTCGCCCCAGTCGCGATGGATGGCGGCGATCAAGGCCTCCGCCTCCTGGATGCTGAACGGATCGATGATCGGCCGATCCTTCTTGGTGATGCGCAGGCATTTGAGGCCGGTCGCTGGATTGTGCTTCTCGGGCGTATCGCGATAGCCATAGTCAAAGGCGCAGCGCAGCGTGCTGACGACGTTGTTGTAGGTCTTCTTCGATCGAGCGTGCGCATCCGCAATCTTCGTGAGTTCCGAATAACGCACTTCCGAGAACAGGGAATAGCCCGTAATCGCGTTCGCGACAGGCAGGAGGACGTAGCGCGCCGGTGCCACGACGACCGGTGTGTCGGCATCCAGGCTCGCAGCTTCGGTAACCTGTCTTGGGGTCCCCGGCACCACCCCAACCGCCGGAGCTGATTTCTGCGGTGCAGGCGTGCCTTGAGTTCCCGCTTGTTTTCAAGCCAGTTGGCGAGATCGCGCCGATGCCAGCCGATCGGATGGCCGCGAAATCTCTGCTGTTTCGGGAATGGCCCTAGCGCCGTCAGCGCGTACAGCACCCAGCGGTGGCGTCGCGTGAGGCGCGCGACAAAACAGCTCCAGCATGGCCGGGTAGTTCTTGTCCTCCGGTTTCTGGAAGCGATAGAAGACCTGTTTGTCCGTGGCGCTTGCCTGTCGTGGGCGGCGGTCAAGAGCATGCGCCGACGAGACGGCAAGGACGGGCCGCCGGGGCCGGGTCGCAACCCCTGGGTCAACTGGCACGGGGAGAAGCGTACGAACGAGACGCACGTGTCGCCGACGGACCCGGAAGCAAAACTCTTCCGCAAGGGACAGAACCAAGGCGCCAAGCTCTATTAAATGGGTCACGTGCTGATGGATCACCGCGAAGGGCTCGCGGTGGACGTGGAGGTGACCGAGGCGAACGGGTACGCCGAGCGGGAAGCAGCCCTGGCGATGCTGGAACGGCATCTCTCGCAGGAACAACGCACGGTGGCTGCGGACAAGGGCTACGACACGGCGGACTTCATTGCCGAGTGCCGCAAACGCAAGGTCACCCCGCACGTAGCGATGAACGTCAGCGAGCATCGGGGTTCTGCGATCGACACCCGCACCACGCGCCATCCCGGTTACCTCGCCAGCCAACGGCTGCGCAAGCGGATCGAGGAGTGCTTCGGCTGGGGCAAGGACGGACGGCCGATGCGCAAGATGAAGGTGGTGGGTAAGGAGAAGGTGGCCTTCCTGACCACGCGCACGGTCGGCTGCTACACGCTGCTGCGCACCGCGAAGCTCCTGGCCGGGCGTGAGCTGGCGCCCACGTAGGAGCGGTGTCTTCGCCGCACGGGGAACCCGAGTACATGGCCACCAATAACCGAACAGAACGCCCCGATCGCATGCGATCGGGCCGGAAGGTGAGCGAACAATGACACCACAGAGGCCCATGAGCGTTTTGTCGACCCGTTCTTCAACGGCCTGCTAGGGACCGCACGCGCAACAGAAAAAAGGGTCGCGCTACGTTCCGGCAGCAGGATGAAACGCTGCCGGCCGCTCAGGCGCTCGGCGCCTATTGATGTCCGAACAAGCGATAGAGCCGCAGGCGATGGAACAGGATGCCCGCCGCGCGATCGCCCTATAACCACGGTGTTTACAACTCTGTCCGCGAGCACGCATCACGCGGATACTTGTCGCCCATTGAGTATGCGTGCAGAATGCAGCACGTCACTCACAACCCGTCTATGGCGTCTTCTGTGTAGGAGCCACTTCAGGGATGATGCCCCTGCATACTTATCTGCTGTTCGTGCTGGCCGCGTTCGCGCTCATTCTGGTACCCGGCCCGGACATGCTGTACATGCTGGGTCGCTGCGTGGCGCAGGGGCGCCGCGCCGGCATCTTATCCGCGATCGGGTTCAACCTCGGCGGCTACGTGCACATCACGGCCGCCGTGCTTGGCCTCTCGGCGATTCTGGCTGCCTCGGCCACGGCATTCACGGTCGTGAAGTGGGTGGGCGCGGCCTACCTGGTGTACCTGGGGTTCAGCACCTTGTGGCGCAAGCAGGGACCGCTGGCGATTGAAGCGGGAGCGGGTAGTGTCCGTGGCAGGACGATTCTCTGGCAGGCGTTCCTGAGCGATGTGCTGAACCCCAAAGTGGCGCTGTTTTTCCTCGCGCTGCTGCCGCAGTTTGTTGACAAGGATGCACCGCATCCGGCCTTGCAGATCCTGCTCCTGGGCCTGACGGTGAGCGCCATCGGATTGCCGACCAATATCCTCATCGCGTGCTTCGCGGACCGGATCACCGGCCGGTTGCGGCACAATACCTCCTTCTCGGTCTGGCTTCGCAGGGGGCTCGGGGTGCTCTTCATCGCGAGATCGG